>JANMTA010000013.1:0-4405 GCA_031389965.1 Betaproteobacteria bacterium | reverse complement strand
CTGTTGGCTCGCCATCCTTCTGGCCGTGGCGCTGCGTGAAGCCAGACTCATACCCCCTTGGACAATGCTGGCTTCCCGGATATGGAAAGCGGCGTATAATCGACCCCCTATCCGAGGAGCGCTGCAAGGTTTGCGTACGACATTTCCGTGCGCCGGCTTCAGGCTCGGATTGCTAAACGGCGCTCATCCAACCAACCCGTGCCGGGCACGGGAAGACGGGTGAGCCTGATCCGCAGTAGCTCAGCACACCGTTGCTTCCCCCTCCCGGCCACAGTTTCAAGGAGTTTTACTGTGGCTGACGCTTCTACCCAAATCAAAGACTACGTCATTGCCGACCTCGGCCTCGCCGACTGGGGCCGCAAGGAAATGCGCATCGCCGAAACCGAAATGCCGGGCCTGATGGCGATCCGCGAAGAATTCGCCGGTGCCCAGTCGCTGAAGGGCGCGCGCATCACCGGTTCGCTGCACATGACGATCCAGACCGCCGTGCTGATCGAAACGCTGACCGCGCTCGGCGCGCAAGTGCGCTGGGCCTCGTGCAACATCTTCTCGACGCAGGATCACGCCGCCGCAGCGATCGCTGCCACCGGCGTGCCGGTGTTCGCCGTCAAGGGCGAGTCGCTGGCCGATTACTGGGATTACACGCACCGCATCTTCGAATGGCCAAATGAAAACGGCGCGGCGGTCTACTCGAACATGATCCTCGACGACGGCGGCGACGCCACCCTGCTGCTGCACCTCGGTGCCAGGGCCGAGAAGGATCTGTCGGTCCTCAATGATCCGACCTAGGAAGAAGAGACCATCCTCTACGCCTCGATCAAGGCCAAGCTGGCGATCGACCCGACCTGGTACTCGCTGCGTCTGGCCGCGATCAAGGGCGTCACCGAGGAAACCACCACCGGCGTGCATCGCCTGTACCAGATGCACCTGCGCGGCGACCTCAAGTTCCCGGCGATCAACGTCAATGACTCGGTCACCAAGTCGAAGTTCGACAACCTCTACGGTTGCCGCGAATCGCTGGTCGACGGCATCAAGCGCGCCACCGACGTGATGATCGCCGGCAAGGTCGCGCTGATCGCCGGTTACGGCGACGTCGGCAAGGGTTCGGCGCAGGCCATGCGCGCCCTCTCGGCGCAGGTCTGGGTCACCGAGATCGACCCGATCTGCGCGCTGCAGGCGGCGATGGAAGGCTACCGCGTGGTGACCATGGAATATGCCGCCGACAAGGCCGACATTTTCGTCACCTGTACCGGCAACTTCCACGTCATCACGCATGACCACATGGCGAAGATGAAGGATCAGGCCATCGTCTGCAACATCGGCCACTTCGACAACGAGATCGACGTCGCCTCGGTCGAAGGCTATGAGTGGGAAGAAATCAAGCCGCAGGTCGACCACATCATCTTCCCCTCAGGCCGCCGCATCATCCTGCTGGCCAAGGGCCGCCTGGTGAACCTGGGCTGCGGCACCGGGCACCCGAGCTACGTGATGAGCTCAAGCTTCGCCAACCAGACCATTGCGCAGATCGAGCTGTTCACGCGCAATGCCGACTACCCGGTGGGCGTCTATACCCTGCCCAAGCATCTGGACGAGAAGGTGGCGCGCCTGCAGTTGAAGAAGCTCAACGCGCAACTGTCGGAGCTGACCGACCAGCAGGCCGCCTACATCGGCGTGCCCAAGACCGGGCCCTACAAGACCAACCAATATCGTTACTAAGGCCCGCAACCGCGTCGTTCAACTATTTGCGCGGCACCGATCAACCCGAATTCCTTCACCCCGGCCTTCGCCGGAGTGAAGGATAGTTCAGTGAATTTCAGGAGACTTTCATGCGTCTGCTTGCTGTCTGGCTGATCAACGCCCTGGCCTTGCTGGCCCTGCCCTATCTGCTGCCCTCGATACACATCGCAAGCTTCTGGACGGCGTTGTGGGTGGCGGTAGTGCTGGGCCTGATCAACGCCGTGATCCGGCCCGTGTTGCTGCTGTTGACCCTGCCGGTCACGCTGCTGACGCTGGGCCTGTTCATTTTCGTCATTAACGGCCTGATGTTTCTGCTGGCGGCGAAACTGCTCGACGGTTTCGTGGTGGACGGAATTTGGGCCGGCGTGTTCGGCTCGGTGGTGTATAGCCTGATCTCCTGGGCGCTGACGCGACTGCTGCTGAGTTCGCCGCGTTGATGAACAAAGCGTGAGACCAACATCCAGGAATCCTGAATGAATCTTGAACTATCCATCGAGTTTTTCCCGCCGCAGACCAGCGAGGGCATGGAAAAGCTGCGCACCACGGTGACCCGGCTTGCCGCGCTGAAACCCGAGTTTTTTTCCGTCACTTACGGTGCGGGAGGCTCGACGCGCGATCGCACGCTGGCCACGGTGATGGAGATCGCCGCCCAGGGGCACTCTGCCGCGCCGCACCTGTCCTGCATCGGCTCCACCTGCGACGGTGTCCGCGAGATGCTGGCGACCTTTGCCGAACGCGGCATCCGCCGCATCGTCGCCTTGCGCGGCGACCTGCCCTCGGGCATGGCCGACGCCGGTGAATTCCGCTATGCCAACGAACTGGTGGCATTCATCCGCGCCGAAACCGGCGACCGCTTCCGCATCGAGGTGGCGGCCTACCCCGAATGGCATCCGCAGGCGAAGAGCCCGCGCGACGACCTGCTGAATTTCAAGCGCAAGGTCGACGCCGGCGCCAGTTCGGCCATCACCCAGTATTTCTACAATGCGGATGCCTACGAACATTTCGTCGCTCAGGCAAGGGCGCTGGGCGTCACCGTGCCGATCGTGCCGGGCATCATGCCGATCGGCAGCTTCTCCAAGCTGGCGCGTTTTTCCGACGCCTGCGGCGCCGAGATTCCGCGTTGGATGCGGCGCAAGTTCGAGAGCTTCGGCGACGACGCGGAATCGATCCGGTCCTTTGGTCTCGATGTGGTGACGGAACTTTGCCAGCACCTGATCGCACGCGGCGCACCCGGCCTGCATTTCTACAGCATGAACCAGGCAAGCCTGACCCTGGAGATCTGCCGCCGCCTGGGCCGCTAGGCGTTTGGACGCGCGCAGCAGCGGCTACCTGCGACTGACCGTCGCAACGCCGGCGATGACCAGCGCTGCGCCGATCATCTGCGCAACCGAGAATCCTTCGTCGAGCAGCAGCCAAGCGAACACGATGGTCAAGAGCGGCCCCACCATCCCCACCAGCGAATCAAAGCAGCGAATCAAAGGGACCGAGTTCGAATTGACTTAAAGAACTCAAGTACCAAGTTGGTCAGTTACCGGATTTCAACCACGGCATCACCCGCAGCCAACAATTTTGTCAGCGATGGAAGTATTCTTGAGAATGCTTCCAGCAACGCTCCCTTGCGACAATTGCCGAGCCGAACCCAGACGACCTGAGGCGGAATGGAACCCTGCCGATTGGCGAACGCCTGAAAGTCTTCGTCCTTAGTAATAATCGTCAGGGAATGCGCCTTGGAATATTCCCATATGTCTTGATCGCTGGCTTGGTCAAGACCGACATCCTGTACGTGAATGCACTCCCAGCCATGAGCGCCGAGATAGCGAGCCAGTGCCACCGGCAACTGGTTGTCCACCAACAGATTCATGCGGCAATAAGGATGGCATGGTCGGTTTGTACGGCGGCATATTCCAGCGCTGCCAGAATGTCATCCTCTTCCAGGAATGGATAATCCTCCAAAATTTCCTGATGAGATGCTCCCGCGCTGAGCAAGCCGAGAAGGTCAGTGACGCGGATACGCTGCCCCCGAATGCAGGGACGTCCACCGCATTTACCGGGTTCGATGGTGATTCGGGCAAGTAGACTGGGCTTCATGATCTTTCCAAAAAGAACAATTGGAGCGAGTAAGCATACCGACAACCGTAACCCTCCAGCAGCTCACCCTAAGCCGGACGAGCCGGAACCAAACAGGTAATACGATAGCGACCTGACCGATGATGAGGAGAACGATCATGGCTGCTGCGGCGTTGACGGAGCGCTACGCGACGAATCTTCACGGAGTGCTGTCGTGTTTCGATCGACTCATCATCATGGGCACACTGCCCGGTGCTTGCTACGCAGGAGGCATGACGAGTTTTCTGTACGCGCACGGAATCCGTGTTTTTGACTACCCACGATTTGCCGAGCCGTTGCGGGATCGAGTCCGGGAGCGAGCGCAAGAGGTATGTGCGGCGGCAGGCATTGAGATCGAACACGTGAGCAAGAGCCACATTCGCAAAGAGGAACTGGTGGCGAGGGTGCTGCGAGAGCGCGGTGAGGCACCTGGTCTGGTGCATGTCCTGTCGGCCATGGAGGCGTGTCCGAGCTACAAGCCGTGGCACGACAAGGCCAGCGGTAAGACCTATCTGCGTCCAGAACAGGGCAAGTGCCTGCACTACTACTTCTATTTCATCGA
>JANMTA010000555.1:0-2175 GCA_031389965.1 Betaproteobacteria bacterium | reverse complement strand
TACGGCCCGGTGATCGGCGCCTTTGCCTTCGTCCTGCTGCAGGAAGTGCTCTCGAATCAAGCCTGGTTCGGCATCGCGGCCAAGCACTGGCAGCTGGCGATGGGCATATTCATCATGCTGGTCGCGCTGTACCTGCCGCAGGGCCTTGCCGGGCTGGCGCAGAAATTCCGCAGCAAGCCCGTCGCGGAGGCCGCCGATGACTGAGCCGGATTCCATGAACAAGGCGCCGATTCTGAGAACGCGGGGATTGACCAAGCGTTTCGGCGGACTGGTCGCGGTCAGCGATGTTTCGCTCGACCTCTACCTCGGCGAAATCCATGTCGTGATCGGGCCCAACGGCGCCGGTAAGACAACCCTGACCAACCTGCTGTCAGGCGACCTGCCGCCGACCTCGGGCGAGGTGATGTTCGGCGGCCGCGACATCGCCGGCTGCAGCGCCGACCAGGTCTCGCGCATGGGCATCGGCCGCAGCTACCAGAAGACCAACATCTTCCTGCCCTTCACCGTTTTCGAGAACGCACGCCTTGCCGCCCAGTCGCGCACGCCGCACGCGCTGAAGGTTTTCAGCCGCGCCGCGGACTATGCCGAAATCAACCAGCGCGCCGGCGCGGCGCTGGAAGCGACGGGACTTTCCCATCGTGCCGGGCGCGTTGCGGCGACTCTTTCCCACGGCGAGCAGCGCCAGCTGGAAATCGCCATGTGCCTGGCGACGCAGCCGCGCGTGCTGTTGCTCGATGAACCGCTGGCCGGCATGGGGCCGCACGAGTCGCAAAGCATGGTGGAACTGATCAGGAAGCTGACCGGGGATCACGCCATCATGCTGATCGAGCACGACATGGATGCGGTGTTCGCCCTGGCGCACCGGCTGACGGTGATGGTCAACGGCGAGGTGCTGGAATCCGGTACCCCGGCGGAAGTCCGCTCCAGTCCGGCCGTGCAACTGGCCTACCTCGGCGGCGAAGAATTGCTCCATGACTGAGGCCATGAACGCATCGGCCGTGCCGGCCTCGGCGGCCGACACGCTGCTCGAAGGCTGCGGCCTGCACACCTTTTACGGTGTCAGCCACATTCTGCATGGCGTCGATTTCGCGGTGCGGCGCGGCGAGACCATCGGCCTCATGGGGCGCAATGGAATGGGCAAAACCACGCTGATCAAGACCCTGCTCTGCCTGGTACGTCCGCGCGAGGGACAGGTCAGGGTGCGCGGTATCGACATGACGCAGGCGGCGACGCATGCCATTGCCCGCCGCGGTATTGCCTACGTGCCGGAAGGCCGCGGCATCTTCCCCAACCTGTCGGTGCGCGAAAACCTGGTCATGGCGGCGCGGGCCGGTGTCGACGGCCGCCGCGAATGGGATTTCGACCGTGTCATCCGCACCTTCCCGCGTCTGGGCGAACGCCTCTCCAACGGCGGCGCACAACTCTCGGGTGGCGAGCAGCAGATGCTGACCATCGGCCGCGCGCTGATGACCAATCCCGACCTGCTGATCCTCGACGAAGCCACCGAAGGCCTGGCGCCGCTGATCGCCAGGGAAATCTGGAGCATCATCAAGACCATCCGTACCTCGGGGATTGCCACGGTCATCGTGGACAAGAATTACGCCGCCGTCATGGCGCTGGCGGATCGCAGCGTGGTGCTGGTCAAGGGCAGGGTGGTGTTTTCGGGCGACTCCGGCGAACTCTCGGAAAATCAGGAGTTGATGCAACGTTTCCTGGGGGTTTGAGCCGATGCAGAGCGGATTCATCAAGGCTGCCGGCCGTACTCTCGAATACCAGTTGATCCCCGCGCACCAGATCAACCGCCCGACGCTGGTGCTGCTGCATGAGGGCCTGGGCTCGGTGGCGATGTGGCGCGATTTCCCTGCCCGCCTCGCGGCTGCCACCGGTTGTCGGACGCTGGTGTATTCGCGCTACGGCTACGGTCAGTCGGACGTTCTCGACGCCCCCTTCGGTACCGACTATATGCACCGCGAAGGGCGCGAGACGCTGCCGGAAGTCCTTGCCGCGCTGCAGATAGAGAACCCGGTGCTGGTAGGCCATTCCGACGGTGCCTCGATCGCGCTGCTGCATGCCGGTGCCGGCCATCCGGTGGCGGGCCTGGTCGTCATGGCGCCGCACTGTTTCGTCGAGGACATCTCGATCAGTAGCATCGCGGCGGCCAAGGTCGCCTTCGAA
>JANMTA010000538.1:0-18071 GCA_031389965.1 Betaproteobacteria bacterium | reverse complement strand
TGCAATGAACATCACCCAAGACCTTTCCATCATCGAACTCATCATCCATGCCAGCCTGGTGGTCAAGCTGGTGATGCTGTTGTTGACGCTGGTGTCGCTGACTTCGTGGTACTGGATATTTCGCAAGGCTTTCGCGATTCGCGATGCACGGACCAAGACGGACAAGTTCGAGCGGGATTTCTGGAGCGGCGGCGACCTCAACGCGCTGTATCAGAGCGCCGTCAACAATCGCCACCAGACCGGCGCGCTGGAGCGCATTTTCGAAGCCGGCTACCGCGAATTCACCAAGTTGCGCGGGCAGAAGATCATTGATCCCACCGCCGTGATCGACGGCGCGCGACGCGCGATGCGCGCCACCTATCAGCGCGAGATCGACGACCTCGAAGCACATCTGGCCTTTCTCGCCTCGGTCGGTTCCGTCTCGCCTTACGTCGGCCTGTTCGGCACGGTGTGGGGCATCATGCATGCCTTCCGCGGGCTGGCCAACATGAGCACGGCGACGCTGTCCGCCGTTGCACCCGGCATCGCGGAAGCACTGGTGGCCACCGCCATCGGCCTCTTCGCGGCGATTCCGGCCGTAATCGCCTACAACCGCTTCGCCCATGACGTGGATCGCGTGGCAGTGCGCTTCGAGAGCTTCATGGAAGAGTTCTCCAACATTCTGCAACGGCAGACCCGCTAGCATGACAGCGGCGAAACATGCTGCGGTACAGATGCTGTGGGTCGGCGGACCGCTTTCGGCACTGGAGCGTCTGGCGCTGACTTCGTGGCTGGAGAACGGGCACGAAGTGCACCTGTACAGCTATGGCAAGCCGGCGAATACACCCAAGGGCCTGCGCATTTGCGATGCCAAGGAAATTCTTCCGGCGCAGGCGGGCACCCAGAGTTCCGCCAGCGGCCAGGCGCCGGTCCGGTTTTCCGACATGTTCAGCTATGCGCTGCTGCACAAACACGGCGGCATCTGGGCGGACATCGACGTGGTGTGCCTGCGGCCGCTCGATTTCGCGGCCGGGATGGACTACTTCTTCGCCTCGGAAATGCTTCCGGCACAGGCGGGCGACGAGGGAAAATTGCGCATTCGCGCATCCGGTTGCGTGATTAAATCGCCTCCTGGCAGCCCGTTGGCACAGGAATGCCTCGACATTGCCCGCAGTTCCGCAGGTGCAGGCAGTGCAGCGGCCACCGGCCCCCTGCTGCTGCACGGCGCGATCGAGAAGTACAACATGACCACCGCGCTGCTGAATCCGAACGTGTTTTGCCCGGTGCCGTTCTGGAACATGACGGCACTGATCAGCGGCATGACCGTGTTGCCGCCGGAAAGTTACGGAGTTCATCTGTGGAACCAGAGCTGGCGCCGGAATTTCTTCGACAAGAACGCCAGCTACGATCCTTTGTCGCTGGTCGAGCGCCTCAAGGCCCACTACCTCGGCCGCAAGGAAGCTTCCCGTGCGTAAGCGTCGGCTCATGAACGAGATCAATGTCGTGCCTTACATCGACGTGATGCTGGTGCTGCTGGTGATCTTCATGGTCACGGCGCCGATGATCCAGCCCGGCAGCGTCGACCTGCCCAGCGTGGGCAAGAGTAGCCTGCCGCCGGTGGCGCCGCTGGAAGTCATCATCAAGGCCGACAGTTCGCTGGCGCTGCGCGATCGCGCCAAGGGCAGCGCAGAACAGATGGTGACGCGTGCCGACCTCGCCGGACGGATCAAGGAAGCCCAGGCGGCCAATCCGCAGCAGGCGGTGCTGATCGCCGGCGACCGCAGCGTGAAATACGAAGTGGTACTCGGCGTGATGGATGAACTGCAACGCCAGCAGGTGGCGAGAATCGGCCTGCTGGTACAACCACAGCCGGCGGCGGCGAAATAGGTGAGCGAAACCCCGATCCTGCCGCCCGCCAACATGGCCGGCAAGCGTGCTTCCATCGCGCTGGCAATCGCGGTGCACCTGCTCTTGGCCGGTTTCCTGTTTTACGGTGTGCGCTGGCAGACCAAGGCCACCGACGTGGTCGAGGTCGAACTGGTGCGCGCCGTTGCCGATCCCGCCCCCGCCGTGCCGCCCGCGCCGACTTCTGAGCCGCGGCCGGAACCAAAGCCGGAGCCGGCACGACCCCCGCCGAAACCCGACATCGCCATCAAGGAAAAGGAAAAGCCCAAGCCGCCGCCCAAGGCTGAACCCAAGCCTGTACCGCCGCTCAAGGTCGAACCGAAGCCGCGCGTCGATCCCTTTCAGGAACAGCTCAAGCGCGAGACCGAGCAACTGACACAGCGCAAACAGGCCGACAATGCCGCACAGGAACTCACCCAGTTGAAGGCGGCGCAAGCCGCCACGGCGCGCAACAAGGTGATCGCCGACTACCTCGGCCGCATCCGCGGCAAAATCCGCGGCAACATCGTCGTGCCGCCCGAAATCAAGGGCAATCCGGAAGCGGTGTTCGACGTCACGCAATTGCCCAGCGGCGAGATCGTCACCGTGCGCCTCAAGCGTTCGTCCGGGCATGCGGCGCTCGATGCCGCCATCGAGCGCGCCATCCTCAAGTCCAACCCCCTGCCCAAACCCGAGCCCGCCGACTTGTTCTCGCGTTCCCTCGAACTGCGTTTTCGACCGCTGGATGAGCAGTAATTCACCCGTGTAAAGGATTTCCGAGTTTGTTCCGGGTCGGGAATGCAGGGACCGAGGCGGTATAATCGCCGCGATGAGATTCCAGCGTCTTTTTCTTTCCTGCGCCGCCGGTCTGGCTTTTTGTTCTGTCGCCCGCGCGCAACTCACGGTGGAAATCACCGGTGCCGGTGCCAACCGGCTGCCTGTCGCCATCGCCGACTTCACCGGCGAGCGCATCGTCGCCCAAGCCCTGACCTCGGTGGTGCGCGCCGACCTTGAGCGCAGCGGCCTGTTCCGTCTGGTCGATGCCGGCGGCCCGCTGGCCGAGAGTGCCACGCCCCCGTTTGAAGACCTCAAGACCCGCGGTGCCGATGTCGTTGTCGGCGGCAGCGTGGCGATGGCCGCCACGAAACCCGGGTGCGCCTGTCCGACGTGCAGAAGCAAGCCGTGCTGGGCAACCCGGCCTACCTGCACAGCGGGGTGCAGTTGCGCGCGACAGCCCACCGCATCGCCGATTTCATCTATGAAAAACTCACCGGCGAGCCCGGCGTGTTCTCGACACGCATCGCCTATGTGGTGAAGAGCACCGGCCGCTTCGAACTGAAGATCGCCGATGCCGACGGCAGCAACGACCAGGCGGCACTGGCCTCGCGCGAGCCGATCATCTCGCCGGCCTGGTCGCCCGATGGAGCCAAGCTGGCCTATGTCTCCTTCGAAGCGAAAAAGCCGGTGGTCTATGTGCATGATCTGGCCAGCGGCCGGCGCCATGTCGCCGCCAACTTCAAGGGCTCGAATTCGGCGCCGGCCTGGTCCCCGGATGGCAAGCAGCTGGCCGTGGTGCTGACCAAGGATGGCTCGTCGCAATTGTATGTCGTCAATGCCGACGGCAGCGGCGTAACGCGGGTGGCGACCTCCTCCGGCATCGACACCGAACCGCGCTGGTCGCCCGACGGCCAGTTCATCTACTTCACCTCCGATCGTGGCGGCAGCCCGCAGATCTACCGCATCCCCAGCAGCGGCGCAGGAGGCGGAAATACGGCGGAGCGAGTCACCTTCGAGGGCAGCTACAACGTCACGCCGCGGCTCTCGCCGGACGGCAAGAGCATGGCCTTCATTGCCAGGAACGGCGGCCGCTTCCAGCTGGCGCTGATGGACCTGGCGAGCAAGCAGACGCAGATTCTCACCGACTCGACCAAGGATGAATCGCCCAGCTTCGCCCCCAACGGCCGCATGATCCTCTATGCCACCGAGATTGGCGGGCGCGGCGTACTGGCAGCCGTTTCCAGCGACGGCCGGGTCAAGCAAAAACTCTCCGTGCAGGCCGCCGACGTGCGGGAACCTGCCTGGGGTCCCCTGGTCCGATAGGCTCCGAAACCATACTCGCGGCTGCACTTATCAAGGAATCCACCATGCGCGCACTCATCAGTCTTCCCATCGCCGCCCTGCTGCTTGCAGCCTGCGGTTCGCAGCCGCCGGCGCCCGAACAGAATCCGGCAGGCGTCGAATCGCGTACGCCCGGCGCCGTCAAGGTCGACACCCCTCCGGTGATCCAGGTCAAACCCGAACAGTTCGACCCGGGCAGCATCGCCGCACTGAAAGATCCGCGCAGCCCGCTATCCAAACGCAGCGTTTATTTCGACTACGACAGCTATGTGGTCAAGGACGAATTCCAGGCACTGCTGACCGCCCACGGCAAGTTTCTGTCGGCCAATCCGAAGATGAAAATGCTGATCCAGGGCAATGCCGATGAACGCGGCAGTCGCGAGTACAACCTGGCGCTGGGCCAGAAGCGCGCAGAAGCGCTACGCAAGGCCCTGGTCCTGCTCGGTGCCCGGGAAGACCAGCTTGAAGCCGTGAGCCTTGGCGAGGAAAAGCCTGCCTGCAGTGAGTCCAGCGAAGAGTGCCTGGGCAAGAACCGGCGCGGCGACATGCTCTACTCGGGCGAGTTTTGAAGATGCATCGATGGCTGCGGGCGCTGCTGCCTGCGCTGCTGCTGACCGCAGCACTGTCTTCGCCCACCCGGGCCGGCATGTTCGATGATGACGAGGCCCGCCAAAAGATCCAGGTGCTGCAAGGCGAATTTGCGGAGCTTGCCAAGCGCGCCGACACCATCAATCGCAACCAGATCGACTTCGCCAACCAGGTCGAAGCGATCAAGGCCGACATCGCCAAACTGCGTGGCCAGATCGAAGTACTGAGCTACGAACTTGAAGCGACACAGAAGCGCCAGAAGGATTTTTATGTCGATCTGGACGGCCGCCTGCGCAAGCTCGAATCGCCGCCAGTCGAAGCCAAGGCCGAAGCCAAGGCTGAAGCCCCGAAAATCGACCCCGCGCAGGAACCCCGCGACTACGAAGCGGCGCTGGCCGGGCTCAAAGCCTCTAAATTCAAGGAGGCGGGCTCATCCTTCCTTGCGTTCATCAAAACTTACCCGAACAGCAGCCTCGCCGCCTCGGCCCACTACTGGGGTGCTTACGCCCATGCCCAGACCAGGGACCACGCCGCCGCCGCCGAACTGTTCGGAAAATTTGCCGCGGGTTGGCCTACAGATGAGCGTGCACCGGCAGCGCTGGAAAGCCGCGTCGCCAGCCTCGAAGCGACCAAGGACTGGAAGGGCGCCCGGGCCGCGCTGGAACAGCTGGCCGAAAAGTACCCCAACAGCGAAGCCGGCAAGAAAGCCAAGCTCCGGCTGAAGAAGAAATAGTGTCCGCCACCGGCACCGCGCTGCGCACCGGGTTGGCAAGCACGCTGCGCGTCACCGAAATCTTTCACTCCATCCAGGGCGAATCCAGCCGCGTCGGGCTGCCCACGGTATTCGTGCGGCTCACCGGCTGCCCCTTGCGCTGCGTCTGGTGCGATACCGCCTACGCCTTCAGCGGTGGTGAAGCGCTGGCAATCGACGACGTCCTGCAGCGCGTCAGCGCATTCGATTGCGACACGGTCTGCGTCACCGGCGGCGAACCGCTGGCGCAGAAGGGCTGCCTGCCGCTGCTCGACACGCTGTGCGATGCCGGGTATTCGGTATCCCTGGAAACCAGCGGCGCCCTGGACATCGGCGGCGTCGACCCGCGCGTCGCGCGCGTCATGGACCTCAAGGCGCCCGGTTCGGGCGAACATGAAAAGAACCGCTGGGAAAATCTCGACCTGCTGACGAGCCACGATGAGCTGAAGTTCGTTCTCGCCTCGCGCGAGGACTACGACTGGGCGGTATCGGCGTGTCGCCAGCGCCGACTTTTCGAGCGTTGCCCGGTGCTGTTTTCACCCGTGCAGGGGCAACTCGATCCGGCGCAGCTGGCGCAATGGATTCTCGATGACCGTCTGCCGCTGCGCTTTCAGCTGCAACTGCACAAGGTATTGTGGGACAACGCCAAGGGTCGTTAGCCCGGTAGCGGTGGACAGTTTGGCCGCTTCGCCGAGATGATCCGGGTGTTCACTCCCGCGTAGTTCAGCCCGCCAAACAGCCGCGCGTACTCGATCTTCACGCAGCGGTCCATGACTACGTCGAGCCCGGCTGCCGCTGCCTTGGCAGCAGCCTCCCGATGAATCACGCCGAGCTGGAGCCAGAAGCATTTTGCGCCGATGCGTATCGCTTCCTCGGCAATCGGCAGCACATCCTCGGACTTGCGGAACACGTCGACCAGATCGACCTTGACCGGGATCGCGGCAAGATCCGGATAGCATTTCCGGCCGAGAATTTCCGTTGCCCCGGGATTCACCGGGATCACGGTGTAGCCGTGTTCCAGCATGTACTTGGCGGCGAAATAGCTCGGCCGGTTCCAGTTCGGCGACAGCCCGACCACCGCAATCACGCGGTTGCCCTGCAACACCCGGCGCAGGCCGGCGACATCATCAATCATCATGGCGTGCTTCCTTTGCGTTTCCGCCGATTATCTCACCGCGCAAGCCGCCCACCGCCGCCGGGCCGCGCGCCACCCGCGCCAATTGCCAGTGGGTCATGGCCCAGGCCCACAGTTCCTGCGGGCTGGCGCCGGACAATTCCGGCGGCGGCCGCTGGCCGAGGAATTGCAGCGCCGCGAACAGCGCGGGGCCGGGTCGCGAACTGTCCACCGCCGGCGCGCGTGTCTGCTTCGACAGCTTTTCTCCGGCGGCATTGACCGCCACCGGCAGGTGCGCATAAACCGGCGTCGGCAGCCCAAGACACTGCTGCAGAAAGATCTGGCGCGCAGTCGAGGCCAGCAGGTCGGCGCCACGCACGACATGCGTGATGCCGGCCGCAGCGTCGTCGACCACCACCGCAAGTTGATAGGCAAACAATCCGTCGGCGCGCAACAGGATGAAGTCGCCGGCATCAAAGGCGAGGTCGCTGTCGATGCGGCCCTGGATCGCGTCGTCGAAACCGGTGCGGGCATCCCCCACCCGCAGGCGCCAGGCACGCGCCGGCCGTCCCGCGGGGAGTCCCTGCCGGCAGGTACCCGGATAGATCGCGGCGCCATCGGGCGCGATGGCGGAGTCGGCCAGTTCGCGGCGCGTACAGGCACACGCGAATACGCGACCCGCCGCCTTCAACCGCTCCAGCGCAGCCGCATAAGCCTCGGTGCGGCGACTCTGCCAGACCACTGCGTCATCCCAGGCAAAGCCGCACGCCTCCAGCGTGCGCAGGATCTCCTCGGCAGCCGTTTTGGAGCAACGCGGCGCGTCGACGTCCTCCACGCGCAGCAGCCATTTGCCGCCCCTTGTCCTGGCTTCCAGAAACGAGCCGACAGCTGCTACCAGTGACCCGAAATGCAGGGGACCGGTGGGCGAAGGCGCGAAACGACCGCGATAAACAGGAGTGAAGGTATTCATCGGGCACAGTGATAGCACGGCGCGCGGCAAAACGGTAGGATTCGTATCAAATCAACGCATCAAATCAACTATGGAGCCGCCCATGGCCATGCTGGAACTCAACGCCGGGAATTTCCAACAGGCGATCAATGACAACGCCAACCTGATCATAGATTTTTGGGCGCCCTGGTGCGCGCCCTGCCGCGGTTTTGCGCCGACCTTCGAAGCCGCCTCCGAGAAACGGGCTGACATTGCCTTCGCCAAGGTAAATACCGAAGAGCAGCAGGAAATCGCCGCCGCCTTCAACATCCGTTCCATCCCCACTCTGATGATGTTTCGCGACCAGATCATCATTTATTCAGAGGCAGGCGCCTTGCCCGCAGCCGCCTTCGAGCAACTGATCGAACAGGCCATGGCCCTTGACATGGATACGGTGCGCGCTGAAATCGCTGCACAAGGTGGAACTTCCTAGTCGCACGGTATATATCGCGTTATGATGGAGCTTGCCGGCCAAGCCAAGCAATGAAATCCATCTTCTCCCAAGAGCTCAGCGACGACGCCGAAGTCCGGCGCGTCGAAGTGCTGTTTGCCGGCCTGATGTCGAGCATCGTCGTGTCTCTGATCGGCATTTTCCTGTGTTTTCTGGTGCTTTTCGAGACCGCCGGGGTGGCGCTGCTGAAGATATGGTGGCTTACATGCTTTCGGTGCTGGCGGCGCGCATCGCCATCCGCTACATGTTCGGCCTCAACGACCGGCGCATCGAGACCATTCACCGTTGGGAATGGCTGTTCGCCGCCGGCGCTTTTTTTACCAGTCTGGGCTGGGGGGCGCTGTTCGGGCCGCTCTATCCGCCGGCGACGCACCCGGATTCGCAAATGCTCGTCGCGCTGACCTCGGTACGACCCTACAAGGCGGCATGGAGTATAGAGGCCGCGCAGAAATATCTGGCAGAGGAGTCGGGCAAGCACTTTGATCCGGCCTTGATAAAGTGCTTCATGTTGATCATGCCGGGGATTCTTGAAATCCGTGCGCGCTTCGCCGACTGAAGCTGTTCAGGGCATGGGCGACTGGCGCGACCTGCCCCGAAGAATGCCCCGGAATCAATGGGCTGCGTCCTGGTTGGGTTGCCGTGCGCCGTCCCGCCAGCGCCGACTATTCGATCACCGATCCAGCGCCTTCGGAAGCCAGTAGAGACGGGCAGCAGCGGGCCAGATAGCCGCCGCTACCGACTTGTTCAGGTTAAGCGGCTGGGGTCAACTAAGAAGAGTACGGACCAAGCTGGAGACTGGTTCGCTCTGCATCGCGAAAGCCCAGGCAGGAAACATCACACTGAGCGCGATGGCGCCGCGAAGAAGATCACGCTGTATCTCCTGAAACAAAAGACTGCTCATCTCTATTCCTCTATCGCTTAAGTAATAACAGGTGGCACCCTACGCTTCCAAACTTCGGCGACCTTGATCTATGTCAAAAAAGTGCAAGAACGCCTTTGAGCCGGCTCAGACGTTGAACAGGAAATTCAGCACATCGCCGTCCTTGACGACGTACTCCTTGCCTTCCGCCCGCATCCGGCCGACTTCCTTGGCGCCGGCTTCACCCTTGTAGGCAATGAAGTCGTCGAAGGCGATGGTCTGGGCGCGGATGAAGCCCTTTTCGAAATCGGTATGGATCACGCCGGCAGCCTTGGGCGCGGTATCGCCGACATGGATGGTCCAGGCGCGGACTTCCTTGACCCCGGCGGTGAAGTAAGTCTGCAAGCCGAGCAGTTTGTAGGCGGCGCGAATCAGGCGGTTGAGACCCGGCTCCTCCAGCCCCAGGTCGGTCAGAAACATCTGCTTCTCGTCATCTTCGAGATCGGCGATTTCTGCTTCAATCGCGGCGCAGACGGCGACCACTTCGGCCTTCTCGGCCTTGGCGTGAGCCTGCACGGCGTCGAGATAGGGATTGTGGTCGAAGCCGCCTTCCTTGACGTTGGCGACATACAGCACCGGCTTGGCGGTGATCAGGCAGAAGGGTTTGATGCTAATCCATTCCTCCTTCGACAGGTCGAGCGCCCGCACCGCCTTGGCCTGATCCAACTGGGCGATGCATTTTTCGAGCACGGCACAGAGGATCTTCGCGTCCTTGTCACCCGCGCTGGCAGGCTTCTTGTAGCGGTTCAGCGCCTTTTCCGCCGTCGCCATGTCGGCCAGGGCCAGTTCGGTATCGATCACCTCAATGTCATGCAGCGGATCGATCTTGCCGGCGACATGCACCACATTGTCGTCGCTGAAACAGCGCACCACATGCACCACGGCGTCGGTTTCACGGATGTTGGCGAGGAACTGGTTGCCCAGACCTTCGCCCTTGCTCGCCCCGGCAACGAGACCGGCAATGTCGACAAACTCGACGATGGCCGGCTGGATTTTCTGCGGCTTGACGATGGCAGACAAGGCGGCCAGCCGGGGATCGGGTACTTCGACAATGCCGACGTTAGGCTCGATGGTGCAGAAGGGGTAGTTCTCTGCCGCGATGCCCGACTTGGTCAGCGCGTTGAAAAGGGTGGACTTGCCGACGTTGGGCAGGCCGACAATGCCGCATTGGAGACTCATGGGTTTTCTTTCTTCTGTGGCGCCGCCCCGCCGCCGGGCCGGCCCAAGGCGGGGCTTGCCAATGATCCGGAGTCGCGCAGCGACGAACTACCGTCACCCCCGCCTGGGCGGGGGTGGGGGGGTGGGGGCGACTTACTATTTATTTTTTGGGTGGCTGCGCCGAAATCGCCACGGGCAAGCGTGGGCCAGGCCAATAGCGCCCGATCCAGCGCGCTGTCGATCTCGCTGCGCTCTTCCTTGCGTGGCGGCTTCAGCACGTAGTCCACGACTTCGTTCCTGTCGCCGGGATGCCCGATGCCGATGCGCAGTCGCCAGTAGTCCTGGGTACCCAGGTGTGCGGTGATGTCCTTGAGGCCGTTATGCCCGCCCAGGCCGCCGCCGAACTTAAGCCGCATCTGGCCCGGCGGCAAATCCAGCTCGTCGTGCATGACCAGCATTTCGGCGGGTTCGATCCGATAGAACTGGGTCAGCGCCTGCACCGACTGGCCACAGCGGTTCATGAAGGTCTGCGGCAGGAGGAACCACAGATTTTCGGCGCGCGCCTGTCCTGCGAGTCCGTGAAAGCGCGACTCGCGGCCGGGATTGACGCCGAGTTCGCGTGCCAGGCGCTCACAAAGCCAAAACCCGGCGTTGTGCCGGGTTTCAGCGTATTCGGCCCCGGGGTTGCCGAGGCCCACGATTAGTCGCAGCGAAGCCTGCAAGCGCTTATCTCTTGTCGGTCTTCTCGGACTTCTTCTCGACCGGGGCCGGAGCAGCGACAGGTGCCGCCTCGACTTCAACGACTTCCTCTTCGGCCTTGCCGCCACGGATCAGAATGGTTGCCACCACCGGGTCTTCGCCCTTGTGCAGCACGGCTTCGACACCGGCCGGCAGTTTCAGGTGCGAGACGTGCAGCGAATGGCCGGCGGTCATGTCCATCAGGTCGACTTCGATGAAGGCCGGCAGATCTTTTGCCAGGCAACGCACATCGAGATCGGTCATGACATGCTGCACCATGCCCCCGGAGAGCTTCACACCCGGCGCGACATCGGCATTGATGAAGTGCAGGGGGATCTTCTGGTGCAGCTTGTGGGCCGCATCGACGCGCTGAAAATCCGCGTGCAGGATCACCGGCCGGTAGGGATGACGCTGCACGTCGCGCAGCAGGCACATTTCGGTGGCGCCGTCGATCTTGACGTTGAGCACGGAGGAATAGAAGGCCTCCTTGCGCAGCAGCTGGAACAGCTCGTTGTGGTCGATGTCGATCTGCTGCGGTGCAGTCGGGCCACCGTAGAGGATGCCGGGTACACGGCCGGTACGACGCAGGCGGCGGCTCGCTCCGGTGCCCTGTCCATCGCGCTTGTTTGCATTGAATTCTAGTTGCATGATTTACTCCGTTAAATGCTGCTTGGGTGAAATCCCTCGCCCGCGACCAGGCAAGGGGGTAAGAAATCAGTCCATGAACAAGGAGGAGACGGACGACTCGTTGCTGATGCGCAGCATGGTCTCGGCCATCAACTCGGCAATCGATATCTGCCGGATACGCTTGCAGGCGGCGGCTTCATCGGACAACGGGATGGTATCGGTCACGACCAGTTCGTCGAGTTCCGACTCCTCGATCCTTGACACGGCATTGCCCGAAAGCACGGGGTGGGTACAGTAGGCCAGCACCCGCTTGGCACCATGTTCCTTGAGCGCCTGCGCCGCCTTGCACAGCGTGCCGGCGGTATCGACCATGTCATCCATGATGACGCAGGTGCGGCCGTCGACTTCGCCGATGATGTTCATGACTTCCGACACATTGGCCTTCGGCCGCCGCTTGTCGATGATCGCCAGATCCGACTCCAGGCGCTTGGCCAGCGCACGCGCGCGCACCACGCCGCCGACGTCGGGCGACACCACCAGCAGGTCCTCGTGGCGCTGCTTCCAGATGTCGCCGAGCAGGATCGGCGCCGCATACACGTTGTCGACCGGAATATCGAAAAAGCCCTGGATCTGGTCGGCATGCAGATCCACCGTCAGCACGCGTTGCACGCCGGCGGTCTGCAGCATGTTGGCGACCACCTTGGCGGTGATCGCGACACGCGCGGAGCGCGTCCGGCGGTCCTGGCGGGCGTAACCGAAGTACGGGATGGCGGCAGTGATGCGGCCGGCGGAAGCCCGCTTCAGGGCGTCCACCATCACCATCAGTTCCATCAGGTTGTCATTGGTGGGATAACAGGTCGACTGCAATACAAAAACATCTTGGCCGCGCACATGCTCGAGAATCTCGCAACTTATCTCGCCGTCGGAAAAGCGTCCGACATCGGCGCGACCGAGCGAGATTTGCAGGCGTTTGACGACATCGGCTGCCAACTTGCGGTTGGCATTCCCGGTAAACACCATCAGGCTGTCGTAGGCCATGTCGGTCAGCTCAAGTGATGCGGGCAGGTGCGTCTGTCAAAACTACAAGCAGCGCCCGCAGCGTTTCTGTGAATGGGTTGGCTGGGGAGGAAGGATTCGAACCTTCGCATGCTGGAATCAAAATCCAGTGCCTTAACCAACTTGGCGACTCCCCAACATCGTGTCTCCGCCTTGAGAGCAGAGGTCGAAAGGACGCGCATTTTCGGGGTTTTCGGGCCTGCTGTCAAATCAGAAGCAGCGGATGCCGATCCATTCCGGCGGCCACAAAGCCCTGCATGTCGGCCGGCATTGCGGCCAATGCCGCACTCGCCGACGACTCGCGGGCAAACCCGACGAAACAGCAGGCGCCGGAACCGCTCATGCGCGCATCGCCATGTTGCCGCAACCATTCCAGATGGCGGGCCACCTCGGGATAAAGTGCGCAGGCCACGGGCTCGAGGTCATTGTGACCGGAACCCGGACGCCAATCGGCCGCGGCAATGGGCGGGGTATCGCGGCGCAAGCCTGCGGAGCGGAAAATTTCCTGCGTCGGCACCGCGACACCGGGCACCAGCACCAGATACCAGGCCGCAGGCACGATGACGTCAGTGAAGTGTTCACCCACTCCTTCTGCGAAGGCTGTGCGGCCATGGATGAAGACAGGTACGTCGGCACCCAGTGCGAGCCCGGTCCGCTGCAACTGCAACGAATCGAGGCCGGTGTGCCACAGACGGTTCAGCGCCATCAGGGTCGTCGCCGCATCCGAACTGCCGCCGCCCAGGCCGCCGCCCATGGGCAGGCACTTTTCGACATGCAGGGTAACGCCGGCAGTGGCGCCGGTCACCGCACGCAGCGCCTCGGCCGCGCGAACGGTGAGATCCGCCGCGGGCGGGACACCGGGCAGAGGGTTTGCCAGCAGGATGCGGCCGTCGCTGCGCGGCTCACAGCGGATCGTGTCGGCGACATCGAGGAAACGGAACAGGGTTTGCAGTAAATGATAGCCGTCCGCGCGGCGTCCGACGACATGCAGGAACAGGTTGATCTTGGCCGGCGCCGGCCAGTCTCTATCCCAGTCGCTCATTCTGGCGCATTCCAGTCATCGACGATGAGTTTGAATTCGACATCATCGCGGCTAGCCTCCATGACCCGCAGAAGTCGGTGCTGGCGATACGCCGAGGTATCGGTAATCGCCACGCGCCAGCCGTCGACTTCTCCGCTCAGGGCAGGCCGGGCGCCGCGCAGCCATTCGGCCATGGTGTCCAGCGGCAATGGCGTGCCAAATGCGCGCTGCGCCAGTTGCGGCAGGGAGTCGGCGCTGATCACCGCCTGATTCGGCTGCACCAGCCGCACACCGGACGCATCGCGCGTCAACTCGGCCAGACCCTGTCCCAGCGGCGACATGAGCAGCACGACATCACTGCCCGGAGCGTGTTCCCAGCTGAAACGCAAATGATCACGGCGATCGCCCTGACGCAGCGAAATGCGCCCCTCGGCAGTAAAGCGCTGCAAGGGCGGACCGAGGACAAGCGAGGCCGCGGATTGCTGCGGGAGTTCGGCGCAGGCCCCCGTTAACAGGACGGCAAGGCAGACCAGCCAGGCTCTCAATGAACAACTCAAGGGATAAATCGCTTGAGCGTCGCCTTCAGAACTTCATTGGTCGAGTGCGCCTTGGCAGCTTCGCGCCAAACCGCCAACGCCTCGTCGCGCCGGTCCAGAGCCCACAGGACTTCGCCGAGATGGGCGGCGATTTCGCCATCCGGCATCTTTGCAAATGCCTTCCGCAGATTCTCCAGAGCCGCCGTCAGGTTGCCCTGGCGGAACAACAACCAGCCCTTGCTGTCGAGAATTGCGGCGTCATCCGGCGCCAGGGCCACGGCTCTGTCGATGAGTTGTGCCGCCTCGTCAAGGCGCATGTTGCGATCCGCAAAAGAATAGCCGAGCGCGTTGTAGCCCTGCGCCGAATCCGGCTTGAGTGCGATCAGGCGCTGCAGATGGCGTTCCATGACATCCAGATAGCCGAGTTTCTCCGCCGCCAACGCCGTCTCGTAAAGTATCTCGGGATCATCCGGCCGCACTTCCAGAATCCTGCCGAGGAACGCATAGGCCTCGGCGTGCCGCCCGGCATCGCGCAGCAACTGCGCCTCGGCCACCACCAGGCGCAGGTCGTCAGGGGCTCCGACGCGCGCCGCCGCCAGCCGCTCGCGCGCCTCGTCAAGCTTGTTCTGGCGCACCAGCACCTGCGCAGCCCGCACCCTCGCCTGCAATGCGTGCTCGCCAGTGGCAACCTGGTCATACCAGCCCAAGGCTTCATCCAGGCGCCCGGTCTGCTCGGCCAACTGCCCCAGGTAGAAACGCGCCGGATTCACCTCGCCGCGTCCGAGTTCGACAAAGCGCTTGAGCTGCTTTTCGGCTTCAGCGGCGTCGTTGACTTGCAGCGCGAGTATCCCGACGGCGTAAAGCATCTCGGGGCTCTCCGGGTTGGCTGCCAGCAGACGACGGAACTCGACACGAGCATCTTCATAACGCTTTTCGCTGACCAGGCTGCGGGCATATGCCAGGCGGACATCCTGGGCGCCGGGATTGGCCTCCAGCCAGGATTTCAAAAAATCAAGTTGCGCAGATCCTTTAGGCAACAGTTCCGCCTTGAACAAGGCCGCCACATCCCAATTCGGACGCAAAGCCAGCGCCTGGTCTATCTCGCTGCGGGCGCGGGCGGCATCTCCTTTGCCCAGTTCCGCCTGAGCCCGCACAAAGCGGGCTTCGGCCAACCCGAGATAAGGCTGGGTCAACTGGTCGAACAGACGATGTATCACCAGCTTGTCCGGATAGCGGGTGAAGGCGCGCGCCATCCGCAGCAGGGCTTCGCCGACGTTTGGAGCTTCCATCGCCAGGTCACGGGCCAAGCCGGCCGCCAGTTCATCAATGCGGCCGCTGGTGAGGAGCAGCGTCGATTGCATTTGTTTTGCCGGCTGAGACTCGGGCTCGAGGCTCAGCCAGAGCCGGACTGCCTCCAGCGCGACATCATACTGTCGCGCATGAAAGGCGACCTCTGCCGCCCGGCGTACAATCCGCGGATCGCGCGTGCTGATTGCCAGATCGAGATACGCGCTGGCTGAAAGTCCGAACTGGCCGCGCTGGGCGGCAATCTCCGCGAGCAGGAACTGGTAGAGAATCTGCCCGGTCAGATCCTGCTTGGGCAGTTTGTCTTCTTCATTCACCGGCGCCGGCAACGCGACAGCAGGTGCAGCAGCAGGTGCAGGTGCCTGCGCCCACGCACATGCGCCCACCAGCGTAAGCAAAAGCGCAAAGGCCGGGGAAAGAAAGTTCATTGGCGCGGCACCTGAGCTAAACAATGTTGTCAAGTCTTGCTGTCAAATAGAATGCAGTGATGTTAGCAGTTTCGTCAGCTGTTTCGTGCGAGTCCATGCATGCCTGAACTGCCCGAAGTCGAAGTCACGCGCCGTGGAATCGCACCCACCCTGACCGGAAACAGGGTCTTCGCCGTGATTGCCCGGACGGCGGCACTGCGCTATCCCTTGCCGGAAAACCTGGAGCGGGAACTCGGCGGACAACGCCTGGCGGCTGTCAGCCGTCGTGGCAAATACCTGTTGCTGGACTTCGGCCGCGGACATCTGCTGATCCACCTCGGCATGTCGGGCAGCTTGCGCCTGGTGCCGGCCAGCCTGCCCGCCGAAAAGCACGATCATTTCGACCTGGTATTCGGCATCGAACGCAGAAAAGTGGCCTTGCGCCTGCGCGACCCGCGGCGTTTCGGCGCGATTCTCTGGCTCGGCTGCGATGCGCCGGTTCATCCGCTGCTGGCAGTGCTCGGCATCGAGCCGCTGACGGATGAATTCAATGCCGGGTGGCTGCAGCAGGAGTTGACGGGACTCTCGGCGGCGATCAAGCCAACCCTGATGGACAGCCATCGCGTCGTCGGCATCGGCAACATCTACGCTTCCGAAAGCCTGTTCCGCGCCGGAATCGACCCGCGCACCCCCGCCGGCAGGATTTCCCTCAAACGCCTGGAACGCCTGGTGCCGGTGATCAAGGCCACGCTGGCGGCCGCCATCGACGCCGGCGGCAGCAGCCTGCGCGATTTCATTCACTCAGACGGCAGTTCGGGCTATTTTCAGCAGCAGTATTTTGTCTATGGGCGCAGCGGCGATCCATGCCACGTCTGCGGCCGCCCGATCAGGGAACTGCGGCAGGGCCAGCGCGCAACATTCTTCTGCGCCGGCTGCCAGCGCTAGGCTCTTACTTGGCGGTCAGGGCGAGGAACTTCGCCATCAGCTGATCTTTCGTTTCCGCATGATTCGGGTCGTCCGGAATGCAATCCACCGGGCAAACCTCGCGGCACTGCGGCGTGTCGAAGTGGCCGACGCATTCGGTGCATTTGGCGGGATCGATGATGTAAATCTCGTCACCTTGCGAGATCGCGTTGTTCGGGCACTCGGGCTCGCAAACGTCGCAGTTGATGCATTCATCGGTGATGATCAGGGACATGGGTTTTCCTTTGGGCTTCAGTTGCCTTGGCGAAACTTGCTGGCCAATCGTTGCTGCACTTGCGGCGGAACAAACTTCGAGACATCGCCGCCGAGCGAAGCGATTTCGCGCACCATCGTCGCCGAGACGAACATGTACTGGTCGGACGGGGTCAGAAACACTGTTTCGACATCGGGATAGAGGTTCCGGTTCATTCCCGCCATCTGGAATTCGTACTCGAAGTCGGACACGGCGCGCAGGCCGCGCATGATCACGCTGGCGCCATGCTGGCGCATGAAATCCATCAGCAGGCAATCGAAGCCGTGGATCTCGATGTTGGGATAACCCGTCAACACCTCGCGGGCAATATCCACGCGCTCGGCCAGTGAAAACATGGGGTGTTTGGTACGGCTCTCGGCCACACCGATGATGACGCGCTCGAACAGGCTCGATGCGCGTTTCACGAGATCCTCGTGGCCGCTGGTCAGGGGATCGAAGGTCCCCGGATAAACCGCAATGCTCTTGCTCATGCCTGCTCCAGCAGGTGAAAGAAAACCTGGCCGGCCCGTCCCTGCTTCGTCACGGTCCAGCAACCCAATTTCTCCAGCGGCATCTCGGCCTCCGCGTACAACCTCGCCCGCGGCGTGGCCAACTCATCCAGCCGGGACTCTACGCGGCCCAACCAGCCCTGCCCATAAGGCGGATCAAGAAACAGCACATCGAAACGCCGGCCGGATGCGGGGGCGAATTTTAGCGCATCGCAGCAAAACAGTTCCACTCGCGGACAGGCAAACCCATCGGCATGTTTCTTCAGCGCCGCGAATGCCGGGCGCGAACGCTCGACCAGGGCGACATAATCCGCGCCGCGCGAGGCCGCTTCGAAACCCATGATTCCGCTGCCGGCAAAGAGATCAAGGCAGGCAAGCCCGTGGAGATCCTGCCCCAGCCAGTTGAACAGGGTCTCGCGCACCCGGTCCGGGGTCGGCCGCAGTCCGGGCGCGTCGGCTACCTGGACCTGGCGGCTGCGCCACTCGCCGCCGGTGATGCGAATGCGGCTCACTGGACTACCCTCCCCCCAACCCCTATCCCACGGCCGGCTCTGCATAGCCGGCCGGCTTCGGCAGCGCGGAGCGGTGCTCCGCGAAACCCTGCCTTCGCCCCAAGGCAGGGGGTGATGGTGGGTCGCTGCTGCGCAGCTCCGTGACTAGGCGGCGCCGCCCTTGGGGCGGCCCGGCGGGCGGCGCTCATGGCCCC
>JANMTA010000517.1:0-8063 GCA_031389965.1 Betaproteobacteria bacterium | reverse complement strand
CTCATAATCCTTTGGTTGCGAGTTCGAGTCTCGCTGGGCCCACCAGCATTCGATCGGTGGCGGCGGAAAGCAGGGGATGGTTCAATTCCGTAACTTTCGAAAGCGGGCACCTGGTAAGTTGTTTTGATGAATGGAGGCGGTGGATTCCATGATTTCACCTTCAAGCGGAGCATTTGACATGCAAGAAATTATGCAATACCTGAAAGACAACGGCCAGCGCTTCGACTCGGAAATTGCTGCCGCGACGGGGATCTCGCTGGCAAAAGTGCGCCGCTCGATCACCGACCTGTCGGCACGCGGCGAGATATCCAAGTGCAGCGTGACCCGCTTCAACAACGGCGAAAAAATCGAAGCCGTGCTCTGCCGGGTGGCCGGATACATTCCGCCCAAGAGCCCTGGCCGCAAGCCGGGCGCGTCGAGCTAGGCTTCAGCCGGGAGTCCCTGAACCGGGTGCGGCGCCCATGTTTTTTGGCTGCCATGCTCGCTGCTGATACCCGCCTCCTGCTGGCCGTCCTTGCCGTCGCATTCCTGCCCGGCTGCACCTTGCTGGGCGAGAAGCCGGTGGCGCCGCCGGCACCCGTTCCCGCAGCCGTCCCCATCAAGATCGGCCTGGCACTGGGCGGCGGCGCGGCGCGCGGCTTTGCTCATATCGGCGTGATCAAGGCGCTTGAAGCTCAGGGCATCGTGCCCGACATCATCGTCGGCACCAGCGCCGGGGCCGTGGTCGGCGCTCTCTATGCATCGGGGCTTTCCGGGTTCGACTTGCAGAAGGTCGCGCTGGACATCGACGAAGCTCAGATCGGCGACTGGTCCCTGCCGGATCGTGGCGTATTCAAGGGCGAAGCACTGCAAAACTTCGTCAATCGCGCGGTGGCCAACCGGCCGCTGGAGAAACTGCCGCGCAGCTTTGGCGTGGTCGCCACGGATTTGAAGAGTGGCGAATCCGCCCTGTTTCGCAGTGGCAACACCGGCATGGCGGTGCGCGCCTCATCCGCCGTCCCCGGCGTGTTCCAGCCGGTGAACATCAACGGCCACGACTATGTCGATGGCGGCCTGGTCAGCCCGATACCGGTGCGCGCCGCGCGCAGCCTCGGCGCCAACTTCGTGATCGCGGTGGACATCTCCGCCAATCCACGCGACGCCCGCACCTCGAGCACATTCGAGGTGCTGCTGCAGACCTTCGCCATCATGGGCCAGTCGATCAGTCGCTATGAAAAGGCGGAAGCGGACATCGTGATCCGCCCGCTCACGGCCGAGTTGCCTGCCACCGATTTCGCCGGCCGCCATCGCGCCGTGCTCGAGGGCGAAAAAGCCACCGCCGCCGCAATGGCGGATATCAAGGACCGACTGGCGCGCCTGCGCAGCAAACCCGCCCTGTCCCCGCACTGAAGGGCGCTGCGCAATCGCGCCGGAGCTTCAGCGGCCCGGGTTCGCCGCCAGCGGCGTCATGCGCGCGAGCGCCTTGAGCAGGATGCGATAGCTGTCGCGGTCGAAGGCCGGCGCTTGCGTCTCCAGCAGGCCATGCAGGTCGGCTTCGCTGTGCGCCGTACCGAGATGGCGCCAGTGATCGATCAGGTGCACTTCGTCGCCCTCCCTGATCCATGCCGGGCCGGCGAAGGGCCAGGGCGCCAGTCGCTGGCGGCTTAGCGCCGCCATCAGGCGCGCGCTGTGGAATGACATGGGCTCCTTGCCGACGCAGGCGCCCTTGCATTGCTGCAATTGGTGCGCAAAACACGGCTTGCCGGCCATGATCTTCTCCAGCCCGAGCAACGAGTGACAGAGATGATGTTCTTGCGCCAGTTCGGTCAGGGTCCGCTTGGCTACCCTCGCGCTCTTGAACGGCCCGTACAAGTGCTCCGGCCGGCGGAAGTCGAGATCGCCGGCGAGCAGCAGCGACGGCCTCCACTCGCCGGCACGCACCTCGATCAGCTGCCAGAAACAGAGTTCCTCGTTGCGGCGCAAAACCCGGTTATGAATCGGCTGCAATTGCTTGATCAGCGCCGCTTCCTTGAGCAGTGCGCCAATCTCGCCGCCGGTTGCCATGCACTCGATGCGCCGCACCTGCTGCGCCAGGTTCATTGCCCTGGCCGCCGCATGATCTGCGGCGAAGTGAGCCAGCACGCGCTTCTTCAATTCCTTGCTCTTGCCGACATACAGCGGCAGGTCGTTCTCGCCATAGAACAGGTAAACGCCGGTGCCCTCCGGCAGATCGTCGATCACCGCCGGGTCGAGACCGGCTGGCAGACTCGGGCGCGCCGTCAGCGCCTTGACGGTTTGCGCCAGCAGTTCGGGCGCCACCTCGGCCTGCACCCGCCTCCAGAACTGGTGAATCAGCCGGGCATCGCCCAGAGCCCGGTGCCGGCTGCTCACGGTGAGGTCGTGGCGCTCGATCAGGCTGTCGAGGTTGTGCTTGGCATGCTGCGGAAACAGCTTGCGCGAGAGCTTCACGGTGCACAAGACCGTGGCGCGAAAATCATGGCCGGCGCGTTTGAACTCGTTCTTCAGGAAACCGTAATCGAAGCGCGCGTTGTGGGCGACGAAAAGCCGCCCTTCTAGACGCTCCCTGACTTCTGCGGCAAGCTCGGCGAAAGCCGGCGCGTCGGCCACCATCGCATTCGAAATGCCCGTCAGGCGCTCGATGAAGCCTGAAATCGGGGTGCCCGGATTGACCAGGCAGGACCACTCGCGCACACCCTGCTCATCGACCTCGACAATGCCGATTTCGGTAATGCGGTCGGCCGTCGCCGTGGCGCCGGTGGTTTCCAGGTCGACAAAGGCCAGAGCGGGAAAGGACATGAACTGGAGCGCGTGATTTCGGGGAGACGGATCATAGCCTGTGCCGGCCTGCGATAATCATCAACATGAACGCCAGCTTTCCTATCCGCTACGTCGATCCCGTGTTCCGCCCACCGAGCGAGGCGGAATCGCTGATTCTGCCGGTTACCGACGGCTGCTCGTGGAACCAATGCACCTTTTGCGAGATGTACACCGCGCCGCAGAAAAAGTTCCGCGCCCGCGATGCGACGGAAACCCTGGAGACGCTGCACCGCTGCGGCGAGCGTTTCGGCCGCGACATCCGTCGCGTGTTTCTCGCCGACGGCGATGCGCTGGTGCTGCCGACCCGGCGCCTGCTGGAAATCCTCGGCGCAATTCGTGAACATTTGCCGGCGGTGCGCCGCGTCTCCAGTTACTGTCTGCCGCGCAATCTGCGCAAGAAATCGGTCGACGAACTCAAGGAACTGGCCGCCGCCGGCCTCAGCATGGCCTACGTCGGCGCCGAGTCGGGCGATGACGAGGTGCTGGCGAAGGTGCACAAGGGCGAAACCTTTGCCACGACCTGCGAAGCCCTCGGCAAGCTGCAACAGGCCGGCATCAGGCGCTCGGTCATGATCCTCAACGGACTTGGCGGCAAGGCGCTGTCGTCGCAGCACGCGGAAAATTCCGCGCGCCTGGCCAACGCCACGCAGCCGGAATACCTGGCGACACTGGTGGTGAGTTTTCCGCAGGGCGAGGAACGCTTCCGCGCCGGATTCCCGGAATGGCAGCCTTGCAGCCAGCGCGAACTGTTTGTGGAAATGGAGGCTTTTGTCGCGGCGCTGGAACTCAGGCGCACCGTGTTCCGCAGCGACCATGTCTCCAACCGCCTGGTGCTGAAAGGCACCCTGGGCGCGGAAAAGTCGCGCCTGCAGAGCGAAATTCGCGAAGCCATCGCGAGCCCGGAAGCGGCGTCGCTGCGTCCGCCATGGCAGCAAGGACTGTAACGGAAGGACTCGGCGGCAAGCAGACCGACAACGGACAGAAATCGCATCACGGCAAATGGCGGGCATGCAAAAAGTCGGCGCCGGCGGGACGGCGACGATGGCGGCCAGAAAAATCCACGGCTGCTATGATCACCGAGAATCCGGCGCGGGGTCGGCCCTGATCGGGTCGGCGAACCGGCCAGGCGGAGGAGACACACAGGATGACCGCAACGGTCGCAGTGCCGCTCTGGGCATTTGTCATACTGGTCGGCTTTGCCGGCTGGGCGGTGCTGGTGCTGCTGCTGGTACCCGGCATGCGCTGGTTCTTCCGCCGCCGCATCAAGCTGGTGCTCCACCAGGTCGGCGCGCGCTTGAACATCGAATTGCCTTCCTTCAAGCTGACCCGCCGCCGGGTGCTGATCGACCGCCTGTTCCACGACCAGAAGGTGCAGGCTGCGGCGGCTGCCCATGCCGTGGTCAGCAACGAGACGCTGGGCGAGACATGGCGGCGCATCGATCGCTATGCGCGCGAAATCGTGCCCTCGTTCAATGCCTATGTTTATTACCGCGTCGGCTATGCCCTGGCGCGCGCGGCGGCGCGGGCGCTTTACCGCGTGCGCATCGGCTTCGTGGACGAAGAGGCGCTGGCAAGGATCGATCCGAAGTCGACCATCGTCTTCGTCATCAATCATCGCAGCAACATGGATTACGTGCTGGTGGCCTTCCTCGCCGCCGAGCGCGCCACGCTGTCCTTCGCTGTCGGCGAATGGGCGCGCATCTGGCCGTTGCAGCAACTGATCCGGGCCATGGGCGCCTATTTCGTGCGGCGCAATTCAGGCGATCCGCTTTATCGCACGGTGCTCTCCCGCTACGTGCAGATGGCATCCGAAGCCGGCGTTACCCAGGCCGTGTTTCCCGAAGGCGGGCTGACTGTCGATGGTCGCCTGCGAGCGCCGAAATTCGGCCTGCTCGACTACATGCTGAAAACCTTCGACGAACGCGAGGAGGACGGGCGGCGCGACCTGGTCTTCATCCCGGTCGGCCTCAACTACGACCGCGTGCTGGAAGACCGCAGCCAGTTGCTCAAACTGCATCCGCAAGCGCCGCGCCCGGCGCGGCTGCGCGGAGTGCTCATCAGCGCCGGGTTTTTGCTGCGCAATTTGTCGCAGGTGGCGAGCGGTGGCTGGCACCGCTTCGGCTATGCCTGCGTAAATTTTGGAACGCCGCTTTCAATGCGCGCCTACGCACGCCAACGCGGCCTGCACTTTCCCGCGCTGAACGACGCAGAGCGGCGCGCCGAGGTAGGCATCGTCGCCGCGCGGCTGATGGACGCCATCGGCCGGATCATCCCGGTGCTGCTGGTCTCTCTGGTCTCCAGCATCCTGGCACGGGACCCCTCGCGCGCCCTGAGCGAACTTGAACTGAAGGCGGCAGCCCATGCTTGCTTGCGCGACCTCGAGGCAGGTGGCGCGCATATCTACATCCCGCGCCATGATCAGGACTACGCCTTCGGCGTCGGCCTGCGCATGCTGATCCTGCGCCGCATCGTGCTCGAGGAAGACGGCCTGTTCCGCCCGGCGCCGGAGCAGATTGAAACGCTCAACTACTATGCCAATGCTATTTCACATCTGGGCGGCAAGGCCTGATAGCGGACACGGGTCAGGAACACCCCCATCATTGCAAGCAGGAACATAAGTGCAAAGGAGCCCGACATGAGTCGCAGCGTACTCGACGAAGCCCAGATTCATCCCGCCATCCGCCAGACCATCGCGGACAACAATGCCGACATCGTGCAGGAAGTACAGACAGCCGTGGCCGGCAACAAGGTAGTCGTGGTCGGCATGGCGCAAAACCCCTTCCCGAAACAGGCACGCAAGGCGCTGGATGCGCTCGGCGCGCCTTACCAATACCTCGAATATGGAAGCTATCTGAACCAGTGGCGGCGGCGCAACGCCCTCAAGATGTGGTCCGGCTGGCCGACCTTCCCCATGGTGTTCGTTAATGGCATTCTGGTCGGCGGTGCCAGCGAACTGCGGCGGCTGATCGACAGCGGCGAATTCTCCAGGATGATTGCCGGCTAGCCAGTTAGACGTGGCCGGCTATGCGCCCAGCGCAGAGGCGCCTTGCGCCGCGACGATTCCGTCCTCTGACGACTTGACGCCGGACACGCCGATCGCGCCGACATAAATCCCGTCGCGGATCAGGGGCAGGCCGCCCTCCAGGCAGATCACGTCCGGCATCGTCATCATCACCGGGCGCCCCTGCAATACCATGTCCTCGAAGGCCTTCGTCGCTCGCTTGTAGAGTATGGCGGTTCTGGCCTTCTGCTCGGCGACACGCACGGAACCCTTCTGGGTACCGTCCATCCTCTCCAGTGAAATCAGATGGCCGCCGTCATCAACGACGGCAATGACCACGTTCCAGTTGTTTTCGATCGCCGCACGGCGGGCCGCCAAGGTGATGCGATTTGCGTCTTCGAGTGTAAGCATGGCCGGCCCCTGAGTTCGTGAATGACTGTATGAATCATACACACCGACGCTCCCCGCTTGGTTTCGGCGCCGGCGGAACGGCGGCTCAAGGCTTGACGTGTGTGATATCTTCGACGGAACAATAGAACTCCGACATGAAAAAGTTTCTGTTCCTGGTGGCTATGCTGGCCCCGACAATGGCCCAGGCCGAGTGGGTCAAGGTGACTTCTGCCAGCGCCGGAGAGGTTACTGTCTATGTCGATCCCGCCACGATCAAGCGGACAGGCAACGTGGTTGAGTTTTCTACCCTGTTTGATTACGCAACAGTAAGAACATTGTCCGACGCCCCGTTCAGCTCCGCGACGATGCAGGATGCGATTGATTGTGTCGGGAAGCAGAGTCGGACACTGGCCGTTTCCTCGCATTCCGAACCGATGGCGGGGGGTCACGTTGTCTCCACGTCTACCGGCTATGCCCCTTGGACCCCAATAGCTCCAAAGACCATAGTTTCGGCCACCTTCAAGCATGTCTGCAAGAAGGATCCCCTGACTGGCAGAAAGTCCCGCCTATAATCAGCCGATGTCATAACCGAGAGGATGCTATGCGAGTAGTCCTGTGTTTGTTGTTTGCCCTGGTTGCCGGACCGGCGTGGGCCGGGTGGGTGAAGGCGGGGGAGACCAATGCCTCTGTTTTATACATTGACCCCGCTAGCATCAGCAAAGACGGTCACCTTCGCAAGGTATTGGAAATGCGCGACTTGAAGCAAAGAAACGAAATCGGCGCGATGTCGCTGCGAGGATTGTTCGAATATGACTGCAAGGAGGGAAAAAGCAGAAATCTCTCCGTTTCGGCTTACTCAGATTCGATGGCCGGCGGGATAATTCTTCTATCAACATCTGATCCCAATAGCTGGAACGCCGTCCAGCCCGGCACCGCCGTCGGGAGCATTCTCAAGAACGTCTGCGCCAAGTGAGCCCCAGTTCCTGCTTGACGTCGCGGCAGGCCTGTAATGTTGCAACGGGTGGCATCGAAAGTCGGCGCCGGTGGTACGGCAACCGGGTGCTGAACATAGCCCCTGCGGCTACCCCAGCCACAAAAAACAAGGGCCTATCCTAAAATAAGCCTTTGAATTTGTTGGTTGCGGGGGCAGGAGTCGAAAATCCCTGAGAATCTGGCGCAATTACCCGAGGGTGCTACAATATGTTCAGTATATTTAACTTTTAAAGGTGGGACGGAATGTATCTCGCCCAAATTGGAACTACGTTGCGCGAAGCCCGGCGCACGATGGGTCTGACCCAGGCCGGCCTGGCAACCAAGGTTGGCCTGTCGCGCACGACGATCAACCAGTTGGAACGTGGGACGCTATCCGATCTCGGTGTCCGCAAACTCGGCGAGGTACTGGCTTGCGTCGGTCTGGAGCTCGACGTAGTCCCCGACGCCCCCCAGACTCGCCGCCGCCGGGACTATCTGCGCCTGGCCTGCATTTCCGCCAACGTCAGCTTCCGGGAGCCAATCTCTCCGGACACCCTGGCCAAGGCCCTGCTTTCCGGAAAGGCGCCGGCGGACCAGCACCCCCATCTTAGGGTCGTCTTCGATGAAGTCCCGGATCCGATCTTCGACGGATTGATCGATCAGGTGAGCCATTGGGGCAAACCGGAAAGGATCCGCGACAACGTGGAAGCCGTCGGCCGGGCCATCCACAGCCGGCGATATCCGTCGTGAACCGGGAGGATATCTGGCGCACGCTGTTCGCCCGGGCACTCGAAATTATCGATGCCGCCTGCGCCGCAGGCATGCCCAAAGATGACTGGAGTTTCGGCGGCGGTACAGTCCTCATGCTTCGCCACCGCCACCG
>JANMTA010000529.1:0-2293 GCA_031389965.1 Betaproteobacteria bacterium | reverse complement strand
CAAACACCTTGGCCTGGGCCGCTGCGGTCTGGGCGTCGCTGCCGCTGTCGATGCGGGCGGCTGCGGCGTCGACCAGCAGTCGTGCGGCCGCCAGGTCGATGGCGGCGTCAGCCAGGCTCCAGCGCCAACCCTGGTGCTCTTGCAAGGGCTTGCCGAAGGTGTGCCGCGTGGCGCCGTATTCGTCGGCCACGCGCAGGCATTCGGCGACCATGCCGCAGCACATGGCGGCGACGTAGATCCTGGCGCCGTTGATCGATACGAGCGCGGCCTTGAAAGCCTGACCCGGTGGATGCAGCAACTCGCAGGCCTGAGCCCGATAGGCCTGAAGCTGGAAGCCACCGGCATCGGCCGCAAGCGCGGCGCCGCTGTCCGAGCCTGGATCACGGACAAAGCCGTCGCGGGTGCCGTCGACGACAAAGGCGGCGATGCCACGGGCGCCGGTGCCAGGTTCGGTTTGCGCATAGACGACCAGCACATCGGCGTGCGTGGCGTTCACGATCCATGCCTTCTGGCCGTCGATCTGCCATTCGTCGCCGACCTTGCGCGCCAGGGTCGAGATGGCCGAAAAGTCGGATCCGGCGCCCGGTTCTGTCAAGGCTGTGCACCCTGTGCGGCGGCCAGCCAACAGCGCCGGCACGTAGCGGCGCACCACTTCCGACGCGGCCACGCGGGCGAGGTGATTCGCGACGTTGTGGGTGTTGATCACCGACATCGCCAGCCCGAAGTCGGCACCTGCCAGAATTTCGGCCACGCGCCACTTGCAGCCAAAGGACAGGCCTTGTCCCCCATGGGAGACAGGCACTTCCAGACTCAACAGGCCCGCGCGTGCGGCCTCGGGGTGCACCGAGCGGCTGTCGGCATGCCCATGCGTCCAGGCCTGGATACTCGGCCTCACATGAGCGGCCACGAAGCCCCGTGCCGCGTCGATGGCGCGTTGCTCGTCGCTGGTCAAGACGCTCATCTCGTCTATCGCTTCGGGCGCGTCAGCCGTGCCGTGAGCGCGCGCAGGCCTTGGCCAACCAGGGGCACCAGGCCGCGTGGCATGAAGATCGTCGCCGCCACAAGCACGAAGCCGTAGATCACCAGCCGGTAGTTCTCGGCCACGCGCAGATACTCGGGCAAGAAGACGACGGCGAACGCGCCAACCACCGGCCCGGCGAGCGTGCCGCTGCCGCCCAGGATCACGGCAAGGATCGCGTTCAGCGAGTGGTCGACGCCGAAGGCGTCGGGGTTGAGGAAGCCGATGAAATGCGCGTACAACGCGCCGGCCAGGCCCGCCAGGCTGGCGCTGACCACGAAGGCAAAGAGCTTGTAGCGCCAGCTTTGCACACCTGCAGCCTCGATCAGTGCCTCGTTCTGCCGGATCGCGACCAGGACGCGCCCGACGCGTGAATGCAGGATCAGCGCGCAAAGCAGAGTGACGAGCGCGGCAGCGAGCAGGGTCAGGTAGTAGTAGCCGACGCGGTCGCCCAGGCTCCAGACGAACCCACCCAGAGAAACATCCGGCGGGCGCGGCACGTTGGAAATGCCGGCCTCGCCACCGGTGAGCGAACTCCACGTCGTCAAGACGATGAAGATGACCATGTTGTAGGCCAGCGTCACGATGGCAAAGTAGTGCCCCTTCACGCGCAGGCTGGGGTAGCCCGCCAACACGGCCAGTGCCGCCGTCATCAGTGGTGCGGCGGCCATCGTCAACCAGACCGGCCAGCCCAGCTTGACGCTCAGCAGCGTGGAGCTGTAGGCGCCGATGCCCATGAAGCCGGCCTGCGCGATCGACACGTAGCCGGTGAAGCCCTGGATCAGGTTCTGCCCCTGCGCCAGGATGACCCAGATCAGCGCCAGGATCAGCAGGTGCAGGAAGTACGGCACCTTGACCACCGCGGGCAGCGCCGCTGCGGCCGCCAGCAGCAGCACCAGGCCCAGGGTGCGGACAGGGGTCAGGGTCTGGGTCGTGCTCATCGTTTGCCCAGCAGGCCTTCGGGCCTGAACAGCAGCACCACGATCATCACCATGAAGGCGATCACGTCCTTGTAGGCCGACGAGATGAAGCCCGCGGCCAGCGATTCACTGACGCCGAGCACCACGCCGCCGACGATGGCGCCGGGTATGGACCCCAGGCCGCCGAGGATCAGCACCGCAAAGCCCTTGACCGCCAACCCTTCGCCGACACCCGGTGCAATGGCCAGCAGCGCGCCGACCAGTGCCCCGGCCGCCGCACCGAGCGCCGACGACACCGAGAACACGATGGCCGACACGCGGTTGACGTTGACGCCCATCAGCACCGCCGCCGGGC
>JANMTA010000514.1:0-16203 GCA_031389965.1 Betaproteobacteria bacterium | reverse complement strand
TCCTCCGGCACTGCCAGTTCCAGCAGATGGCCGATGGCCGAGGACAATACGTAATCCTCGCTCTCGAAGTAGTCGCCGGTCTTGGTGAAGCCGCCCAGCGCCTTGGCAATATCCTGGGCGACGGAGGGTTTCTCGGCGATGATCAGCTGTTTCATGGTGTGGGCTTTCCCCCCGGCCCCCTTTCCGCGAAAGGGGGTGATGGAGGCTCGCTACGCTCGAAATGGAACAATATGGGTCTCTGGCAGCGGCGCATCATAAGCGCGCCGCTCACAAATACGCAAGCCGGGAATTAATTCAGCAGAATGCGCGTGACGTCTGCGCCGCCGTCGGAATCCTCGTCGTCGCTGTCCTCGGCGAGCAGTTCCTCGAGGATCAGGGCATCGACTTCATGGCGGTAACGCCAGATCACCGCGAGCACGATCACCTTGAGCCGGTCGAGGCTGACTTCGGCGTCCGGCAGGGCCAGCGCGCGTTCGATGATGGCTTCGCGCAGGGGCGCATCGACGGCGTCGTGCTGCTCGAGAAAGGTGATGAAGCCGCGGCAGGCGGCGGGCAGCCGTTCCTGTTCTTCCTCGCCGTAGATTCTTATGGAACCGGCCAGCGCCTGACTGCCGCAGGGCGCGGCTTCTTTCCCGGCGAGGCCGTCGAGCCAGGACAGCGCCGCGCTGATGTCGTCGCTGCCGAAACCTGCGGCCGACAGTTTCCTGGCCAGGACCTCAGGTTTCGGGCAGGCGTCGGGCAGGTAGTTCTCGAACAGGTAAACCAGTATGTCGATCATTGGCTTGTGTCGTGAAATGTGAAATGTGAAACGTGAAACGTAATGCGCGTTGTGGGGTGCATCACCTTTCACCTTTCACGTTTCACGGTCTATCAGTGCAGCCTTTGGTAGAGGCCACCGGGCAATTGGGCAACGCGCCCGGCAAGTTCCATGGGCAAGAGCATGGCAAGAAGGTCGGCGGACGTCAAGCCGCTGCGCGCTGAAAGCGTGTCGAGCGCGCAGGGGGAGTGACCCAGGAAAGCGAGCACTTGCTCTTCTCCGTCATTGAGTGTCGCCGGGCTGCTCTTGCCTGCGCTATTGGCGGCAGTGGGCGCTTCCAGGCGCAATTCCTCGAGAATGTCCTGGGCCGATTCGACCAGCTTGGCGCCCTGGCGTATCAGTTGATGGCAGCCGCGCGACAGGGGCGAATGGATGGAGCCCGGAATGGCAAACACCTCGCGCCCGGATTCCGCCGCCAGCCGTGCCGTAATCAATGATCCGCTGCGCAGGGCCGCTTCGACCACCAGGCAGCCGAGGCCAAGGCCGGCAATGATGCGGTTGCGGCGCGGGAAGTTGGATGCCAGCGCCGGGGTGCCGAGAGGAAACTCGCCGAGGACGACGCCCTGTTCCGCAATGGCGCGCGCCAGGGCTTCGTTCTTCGCCGGATAGAGGCGGTCGGCGCCGGTGCCGATGACCGCCACGGTACCCGCCGCCGTCGCCAGCGCGCCGCGATGGGCGGCGGCGTCGATGCCCAGCGCCAGTCCGCTGACGATGGTCAGCCCGGCATCGCCAAGCGCCTGGGCGAAGGCCTCGGCGTCGCGCACACCCTGGGCGCTCCCGTTGCGGCTGCCAACCACGGCCAGCATCGGGCGATTCAGTATCGCGGTATTGCCCTTGGCGTAGAGCAGCAGCGGCGGATCATCGGAACTCAGCAGGCTTTGCGGGTAATCCGCATCCGCCAGGGTCAGCAAGTAATTGCCGGGCTGGGCGGCCCAGATCAGGGCCGCTTCGATATCGGCCGCGCACTCGTGGCGCAACAAACGCTCGGCCGGGGCGGGATCGATGATCGCGGAGAGTGCTTGCGGACTGGCTTCGAAAATCGCCTGCGGCCCGCCGCAGGCCTTGAGCAGCGTGCGCCGGGCTTCGCCACCGAGCCCCGGGGTCAGCGTCAGGCGCAGCCACGAAGCGAGTTCGCCGCGATCGGTGATCTGGCGTGCTGGATGCATGGTCGCCGGCCGGCCGCCGCGGGTTTGCCTCGAATCAGGGCGTATGCACGAGATCGCCGACCAGCACCGGGGTCGTCGCGCTCATTATCAGGGCGTAGGAGATGCGGTCAAAGACGCGGAAGACGAACATCAGGCCATTGCGGGAATCGGGCAACTGGTAGTCGGTCCTTTCGTCCTTGGAGCGATATATCACTTTTGCGCCGGCCGAATCAACGGAGAGTACGTGTCCAGGTTCCAGGCCGTCGGCCTTGCCGCGATTGAGCGTGACAATGGTTTGCGGGCCGCCGTAGGTTACTCCGCTATAGATGGCGAGCACCTTGCCCTGGATCATGGTTGTCGGCGCGCGCGGGATATAGCTCGGCACATCCTGTCGCGGCGCGGGCAGCAACTGATCGTCGCGCTGGATTTCCATTTTCGCGGTGAGCACCAGGAAGCTCGACGGCACGCCGCCTTGGGTCATGCGCGCGGTGCCGAGGAACACGGATTCGTAACCAAGGGTCTCCTTGGTGTCGGGATCGAGTAACGGTTTGCCGGGCCGGAACAACTGCCAGGTCTTGGGCGGGGCAGCGACCTCGGGGGCGTCGGGGGTGGACCGGGCGTCCCCTTGGAGGGACATCGGAAAGAGCGTGTCACGGGCGGTGGGCTCGGTGGCATAGATGGTATCGCCAGCGCCGGCAACGACACGGTTGTCTTGCAGGGCGACTACGCGCGGAGCGGCAGCGAGAAGGGCGGGATCGATCACCCGCGGCTCGCTCAGGAAGGGTTCGATATCCTGTGGCGGGATGGAAGGGATGGCCTTCCTCAACGGGTCGACATATTCGTGTCGCGGTTCGACGATGGTCACCAGCCTTAGGCGGGGCTCGTTGCCGCTCTTGTCGAGCACAATGACCTGGCCGGGATAGATACGGTGCGGATTCCTGATTTCCTCTGCATTCAGCTTCCACAGCTCGCCCCAGCGGTAGGGATCCTTGAGGAACTTGGAGGCGATTCCCCACAGCGTGTCGCCACGGACGACAACATGCCGGTCGGGCGCGCCGTCGGCCAGTTGTAGCGGCCGGGTTCCCTGGGCGAGCACCAGAGTGGTTGAAATGGTGATGAGCAGCGCAGATATAATGCGACGCATGGCGTGATCTCCTGGCCGAGTGTCTATGTGGATGGCGAACCACCCGAGTATCTGCCCGATTCTGCCCGACAATTCCCCTTGCATCAATTCTTTCAAGAGCGGTTTCATGGCCCTATTGCAGATTTTGCGTTACCCCGATCCGCGGTTGCACAGGAAGGCAACCCCCGTCACGCAGGTGGATGCGAGCATCCGCCGGCTTGCCGCCGACATGGCCGAGACCATGTATGCCGCGCCCGGCATCGGCCTTGCCGCACCGCAGGTAGACCGGCTGGTGCGCCTGATCGTGATCGACATCTCCGAAGACAAGTCGCAGCTGCAAACTTTCATCAATCCCGAACTGCTGGAAAAATCCGGCGAATGCGAGGGCGAGGAGGGCTGTCTGTCGGTGCCCGGCATCTACGAGACGGTCAAACGTGCCAGCCACGTCAGGGTGCGTGCGCTGGGTCTCGATGGCCAGCCTTTCGAGCTGGCGGCCGACGACCTGCTCGCCGTGTGCATCCAGCACGAAATAGATCATCTCGAAGGCAAGGTCTTCGTCGAATACCTGTCGCGCCTCAAGCAGACCCGCATCAAGAGCAAGTTGCTCAAGCAGGCGCGCGAGACTTTTTAGGTGCGAATAATCTTCGCCGGCACGCCGGAGTTTGCGGCGCGAGCAATGGAAGCCCTGCTGGCCGCGGGGCACGAGATCGTCCTGGTGCTGACCCAGCCCGATCGTCCCGCCGGGCGCGGCATGGTCCTGCAGGCCTCCGCCGTAAAAAAACTGGCGCTGGCGCATGGCGTCCCGGTATCCCAGCCGGAGCGCCTCAACGACCCGGCGACGCACGAGCCGATCCGGGCCGCCTGCATCGAACACGGCGCCGAGCTCATGGTGGTGGCCGCCTACGGCCTGATCCTGCCACAGGCCGTACTCGACCTGCCGCGTCGCGGCTGCATCAACATCCATGCCTCGCTCCTGCCGCGCTGGCGCGGTGCGGCGCCGATCCAGCGCGCCATCGAGGCCGGCGACGCGCAAACCGGCATCACCATCATGCAGGTGGAAGCCGGACTCGACAGCGGCCCCATGCTGCTGGCCGAGGCGATCGACATCGGCGCGCAGGACAGCAGCGGCAGCCTGCACGACCGGCTCGCCGTGCTGGGCGCCCGGCTCGTGGTCGAAGCCCTGGCGCGCTTCGATGCGCTGGTTCCAGTGGTGCAGCCTGCGGACGGCGTCACCTACGCCAGCAAGATCGACAAGGCCGAGGCCCGGCTCGACTGGAGTCAGCCTGCCAGCGTCCTGGCGCGCAAGCTGCGCGCCTTCAACCCCTTTCCCGGCGCGGTGGCGACGCTCGCCGGCGAGCCGGTCAAGGCCTGGCGCGGCGACGCGGTCGTCGCCGCCGGCCGGCCCGGCCAGGTGCTGGCCGCGGACGCCGCGGGCATCGTCGTCGCCTGCAGCGAAGGCGCGCTGCGCCTCACCGAGCTGCAAAAGCCCGGCGGCCGCCGTCTCGCCAGCGCCGACTTTCTTCACGGCAGCGCGCTGCGACCCGACTGAGAATCGCCAGTGTCGCCGACTGACAAGTAGTGCTTTACACGTACGCGACGACCGTTGGCGGCCTGAGTCAATGGTGGAGGCTGCTGCGCCGTGTCGCCAACGCCGACTTTTAACGGTGGGAAATCGAACCCGGAAGCTTTTTCCAGTGCAGATGACTTGGGCTAGAATCACTTGGTCGTTCGCAAACTCTGGCGAAGCAATGGCCCAAACGACTGGAGTACTTTATGACGCTTGCTGAAACCATATACCAGCGCAGCCTGAACCTGCCCGAAGCCGCCGCGCGGGAGGCACTGGACTTCATCGAATTTCTGGGACAGCGCTACGGCACCCACGAAACCGGCCACATCGACATCGCCGACCATGATGCCTGGTTCAGAGCGGAAGTGCAGCGTGCTCTGGACGACACTCGTCCGCGCATCACGCAGGATCAGGCACGCGAACATTTCGCAGCACGCCGCGAGGCACTACGCGCCCAAGCCGGCAAGTGATATTGATCTGGCACCCGCTTGCCATTGAAGATCGCGAGCGAATCATGGATTTTATCGCCAGCGACAAGCCACTCGCTGCGCTGGCGCTGGATGAAGCGCTTGAAGAGCATGCCGAACGAGCGCTGGCGAATCCACTGCTTTACAAACCAGGCAGGGTCGACGACACCCGCGAGATTGTTGTTCATCCCAACTACATCATGGTGTATCGCGTGGAAGAACATCAGGTCACGATACCGCGCGTGATGCACGCGGCGCAAAAGTGGCCTGCTGCCAGTTGAGTGGATTCAACAAGCGGTTCAACGCAATAGTCGGCGCTGACGGGACGGCGATCAAGGAGAAAAAGGAGGGAAAAAGGCGGCCCGGTTTTGCTCATCGCCAGCGCCGACTTTGCGGGAATCCGAGCTTGGCCCGAGCCGCGTCCATTTAATTGCGCCGCTCTGGCGGTGTTGTGCGCAGCTGAAGACATACTTATGAGCAAACTACTCACAGCAATCGGCATCGTATTGGCCCTCGTGGTACTCGTGCCGACTGGACTTTTCGTCTTCGCCATCGTGGGCGCGGACACGACACCATCAACTATCGTCGCGTATGCCCCAGCCAAGTTTTCCGAGACGGCTGCGACGCCGTTTTTCTACTCGATTGGCAACGAACTCCGGTTCGGCGGACATATCGCCTCACAGGGCAGCGTGCTTTTCAAGGGGCCCCTGCGTTCCGTGATTCCATCCCCGGACGCCAAGAAGGCACTTGTCGTGTCCGAGAGTGTTCTCTGGATTGTCGGGAGCGACGGATCTGCCCCGATCCACATCGCCACGGTCGATGAAAGCTTGGAGATGGGAAAGCCAGTCGGCAAGACCTTCTATCGACATGGCGAGATCCAGTGGGCGGCAGATTCGTCGCGCTTCTACCTGATCAAGGACGAATTCTACAAATCCAAAGGTGCGCAGTTGTACTCGATCCATGGCGAACTGACCGAATACGATGTCGCGACCGGTCAAATGCGCAAGGTCTTCGCGCCGTTCCGCGCCTTTCGCTATTTCATGGCCGACGGGATTGGGATCTTTTTCGGCGAGGCCAACGACCAGGGCGACGTGATCCTGACGGTTCGTCAAGGCGATACGTCAGCAGTGGTTGTCAACATTTCCCCCAAGGGGTTTCGCACCAACGACAAAGTGCTGTCGTTTCGCACTGTGCCGTTCTATAGCTTTTCGCTCAACGAATACGCGACGGAAGTGCTGCGCTCCAAGGGACTGAAATTGGAGGTGGATGGCCAAGGTCCGCGTATCGGGCACCTTTCAATAAATGGTCGGCGGATTCTTTCGGTGAACGAAGGCAACGGACTGAAGGGGCCACATCTGGGATTCCAGTCAATCCACTCCGGCTTCCTTCCGGGAGAACGCTACTTCATGCTCAATCTGCACACGGGTTCCTTCGACGGCCAACTGCTGTTTGATATGGAAACTGGGCACTACAAGCCGTTGCCAAAGGACACACGTGTTTATCGGAACATCAATACCCACAATTTTTCGGACTGGACGATCACGAAGGAAGGCATCAAGGTCGATCTCATCCGCGAGGAACAGAGTACCTATCCGTGGTAAGCGAGTCAGGAGAGCTCACCAATTTCCGCCGTCTCGCCAGCGCCGACTTTCTTCACGGCAGCGCGCTGCGACCCGACTGACCCTTGCTTGCCGGTCCCACATCGGACGGGCTGTTATTCTTCGCCGATGCAGATGCTTCCCCCCCTCGCAGAATCCCTGCATGTGGCGGCCGGCCTGGTTGCTGCCGTGCTTGCCGGCCGCAACTTCGACGTCGCGCTGGCCCGCGCCGCACTTCCGGCACCGCTGCGCGCAGCGACCATGGATCTCGCCTATCCGACGCTGCGTGCCTTCGGTCGCGGCGACTTCCTGCTCGGCCTCTTGCTCGAGCGCCCGCTCAAGAACCCGGAGCTGCGCGGCCTGCTGCTGGTCGCCCTGACGCGCCTCGAAGCGCGGCCGCAGGAAGCGCACACCACGGTGGATCAGGCGGTGACGACGGCGGCGCGGCTGGCGCGGGGGCAGTACAAGGGCCTGGTCAATGGCATGCTGCGCAATTTCCTGCGCCGCCGCGAAGAACTGCTGGCGCTGGCGGACGCTGACCCGGTGGCGCGCTGGCAGCATCCGGCATGGTGGATCGCGCGCCTGCAGCAGGACCATCCGGCGCATTGGCAATCCATTCTCGCCGCCGGCAACAGCCATCCGCCGCTGTGCCTGCGCGTCAATCGGCGCCGCGTATTGGCCAGCCCGGCCAGCGCGGCCAGCGCCGTCCCAGGGGATACCGCTGCGCATAACTATCTGAATCAGCTTGCAGCCGCAGGCATCGCGGCGCGCGCGCTGGACGACACGGCGATCCTGATCGACAAGCCGCTGCCGGTGGAGCGCATCCCGGGCTTCGCCGCCGGCCTGTGTTCGGTGCAGGACTGGGGCGCGCAGGCCGCCGCCGGCCTGCTCGACGTGCAGGCCGGCATGCGCGTGCTGGACGCCTGCGCAGCGCCCGGCGGCAAGGCGGCACACCTGCTGGAAAGCGCCGCCATCGACCTGACCGCGCTCGATGCCGATGCGCCGCGCGCGGCGCGCATCGCCGGCAACCTGCAGCGCCTCGGGCTGGCGGCGACGGTCAAGGTGGCCGATGCGCGCGACACCGGCGCCTGGTGGGACGGCCGTTACTACGACCGCATATTGGCCGATGTGCCCTGTTCCGCCTCCGGTGTGGTGCGCCGCCACCCCGATGCGAAATGGTTGCGGCGCGAGTCGGACATTGCCGGTTTTGCAACAACGCAAGCAGCCATTGTCGATGCCTTGTGGCGCACTCTCGCCCCCGGTGGCAAAATGGTTTATGCCACCTGCTCGGTATTCGGGCAGGAGAATGGCGCCCAGGTAGAAGCCTTCGTCGGCCGCCATGCCGATGCGCGGCATCTGCCGACCTTATATGCAACACTCGCAGCGACAACCCGCGACGCACAACCGCACTTTTTGCCCGATGTCGAACATGACGGCTTTTATTACGCAGTGCTGCAAAAAACTTGAAGGCGGTCTGCTGTTTCTGCTGCTGCTCGCGGCGGCCTGCGCCCATGCCGGCAGCATCGAACCGCAGCGCGCGGCGCTGACGCCCGGCGAGGACGGCTACACCTTGTCGGCGGAATTCACGGTGGATCTCGGCAACCGGCTGGAAGACGCCGTGGCGCGCGGCGTGCCGCTCTACTTCAATCTCGAATTCGTGCTCGAGCGCAACCGCAAGTACTGGGTCAACGAACACATCACGACGCGCAGCCTGGGCTATCGACTGGCCTACAGCAGCCTGACGCGGCAATATCGCCTGACCACCGGCAACCTGCACCAGAATTTCGGCAGCCTGGCCGAGGCGATGCGCGTGGTCGGCCGCATCGCGGCGCTGCCGGTGCTGGACAAGGATGCGCTCAAGGTCGGCGAATCCTACGAAGCGGCGGTGCGTCTCGCGCTTGACCGCAGCCAGCTGCCCAAACCCTTCCAGGTCGATGCCATCATGGATCGCGACTTGCAGGTGGAGACCAGGGTGCTGCGCTGGCACTTCGTGGCTCCTGTGGTGGCGCAATGAGCGCTCCCCGCCGGGCCGTCCCAAGGGGGGCGCAGCCAAGCAACGGAGCCGCGCAGCGGCGAACCACCGTCACCCCCTGCCTTGTGCAGGGGGGCGTAGGCGGGGTTTCGCGGAGCACTGCTCCGCGCCGCAGCCGGCCGGCAATGCAGTGCCGGCCGTGGAACGGGGGGAGGGTCGTCCCGTGAGGGTAGCGCTGGCGGTTATCGCCGCACTTGGCGCCATCCTGCTCTTCCTGCTCGCCTCGGCTTCCGCCAATACGGCGCTGTTCGCGGCGAACTACACCTGGCTGCTGGCGATCAACGGTGTTGCCGCCGTGGCGCTGCTGGTGCTGGTCGGCTTGCAGTTGCGGCGCTTGCGCCGCGACTTCAAGGGCGGCGTCTTCGGCTCGCGCCTGAAATCCCGCCTGCTGCTGATGCTGTCCTTGATGGCGGTGCTGCCCGGCGCGCTGGTGTATGGCGTGTCGATGCAGTTCGCGGTGAAGAGCATCGACTCCTGGTTCGATGTGCGTGTGGACAAGGCGCTGGAAGGCGGTCTCAACCTCGGGCGCAGCGTGCTCGATGCCTTGCAGGCCGATTTGCTGGCCAAGGCCCGCGATGCGGCGCTGGATCTGGGTGATGCCGCGCTGGTCAGCCCGAGCCGGCTGAATCGGCTGCGCGAACAGACCGGGGCGCAGAGCGCGACGCTGCTGACGCTCTCCGGGCAGGTGCTGGGCAGCAGTTCCGGGGAGATGGGCAGCCTGCTGCCTTCGGTTCCGGCGCCCAGTCAATTGCGTGCCGCGCGCGGCGGGCGCGGCCTGGCACAGATTGGCGAGGCGCAGGGCGGCGGTCTGATGGTGCGTGCGCTGGCGCCCGTGAACAGCAGTGGCCTCAATCTTGAGCCACGGATCCTGCAATTGACGCTGGCGGTGCCGGCGTCGATCACCAGGAGTGCGGAAAGCGTCGAGGCCGCGCACCGCGACTACCAGGAGCTGCAACTCGGGCGGGCCGGCCTCAAGCACATTTACACGCTGACGCTGACGCTGGCCCTGTTGCTCGCGCTGTTCTCCGCGATTGCCCTGGCGTTTTTTCTCGCCGAGCGCCTGGCGCGCCCGCTGCTGATCCTGGCCGAAGGCACGCAGGCGGTGGCGGCCGGCGACTTCACGCCGCGCGCCACGGTGGAGGCGTCCGACGAACTCGGCGTGCTGACTCATTCCTTCAACAGCATGACGCAGCAACTGGGCGAGGCGCGGGCCCAGGCCGAACATCATCGCCAGGAGACGGAAGCGACACAGGCTTATCTCGAATCCGTGCTGGCCAACCTGTCGGCGGGCGTGCTGGCTTTCGACCTGCGCTTCCGGCTGCGCGCGGCGAACCGCGGCGCCCAGGCGATTCTCCGCGATGATCTCGGCGGCTTTGAACAGACGCGCCTGCAGGATTGGCCGCGCCACGAAACCCTGGCCGGGGCCATTCTGGGCGGTTTCGCGGGGCGCGGCGACGAATGGCAGGAACAACTTGAAATTGCGCGCCCGGACGGCATGTCGCAGGCGCTGCTGGTGCGCGGCACCGCGTTGCCGGCCGCGGGCGGTGGTGGCGGCGGCTATGTGGTGGTGTTCGACGACATCACCCGCCTGATCGCCGCGCAACGCTCCGCCGCTTGGGGCGAGGTAGCGCAGCGCCTGGCCCACGAAATCAAGAACCCGCTGACGCCGATCCAGCTTTCGGCCGAGAGGCTGCAGCTGAAGCTGGCCGACCAGCTGACGGGCGCCTCGCGCGAAGTGCTGGATCGCGCCACGCAGACCATCGTCAACCAGGTCGAGGCGATGAAGAACATGGTCAATGATTTCCGCGATTACGCGCGCACGCCCTTGCCGCAGCTGGCCGCAGTCGATCTGGCGGCGCTGCTGGGCGAGGTGCTGGGGCTTTACGAGGAGTCGCATGCCCCGATCGTCGTTACCTGCCCGCAAAGCGGAATCCCAGGTACGCAAAGCGAGCCGGCGCCGACTTCCGTGCCGCCGGTGCTGGCCGATGCCAATCAGTTGCGTCAGGTGCTGCATAATGTCCTGACCAACGCGCAGGATGCCCTCACCGGGGTCGCCGCAGCGCGGATCGCCATCAGCATGGTGCAGGATGCCGGGCGCGTGCGACTGACGGTCAGGGACAATGGGCCGGGTTTTCCGCCGCAGATTCTTGCGCGCGCCTTCGAGCCCTACGTCACGACCAAATCAAAGGGTACCGGACTGGGTCTGGCGATCGTGAAGAAAATCGTCGATGACCACGGCGGCGAGATTCGACTCGCCAACGATCATGGCGGAGAAGTCAGCATCTGGTTGCCGCTGGCGACGCAGGGTGCGGCAAAGGGGGTTTAATGTGAAGCAACTTATTCGGAGTAACTGGTGATAGTCGAGCGAAGCGAGCTGATCAGAAGCCTCCCCGCGCGGGGGCGAGGCGGGGTTTCGCAGCGCATGCGGTGCGCCGCCGCAGCCGGCTGGCTGTGCAAAGCCAGCCGTGGGCGCGGAGCGAATGGGAGGGGCGGGCCTTTATTTGCCTTTCGCGTGTTTCATCATCGGCGGGTAACCCTCGCTGCTATTGAGCGTTAAGAACATGCCGAAGATACTGGTGGTGGATGATGAAGTCGGGATACGCGAACTGCTGTTCGAGATCCTGCGCGACGAGGGTCACGATGTCCAGCTGGCGGAAAACGCCGCGGGGGCGCGGGCGGCGCGCGAGGCCGGGCGTCCCGACATGGTCCTGCTCGACATCTGGATGCCCGATACCGATGGCATTACGCTGTTGAAGGAGTGGGCCGGCAACGGCCAGCTCAACATGCCGGTGGTGATGATGTCGGGCCACGCCACGATCGATACGGCAGTGGAAGCGACACGGATCGGCGCAATGGATTTCCTCGAGAAGCCGATCGGCATGCAAAAGCTGCTGGCGGCGGTGAAGAAAGCGCTCGAGCGCAGCGCCCGTCATGCCGGGGGAGGCCTCTCGCTGGGCGCGTTTGCCCGCCCGGGTCCCCTGCGCGACCTCAAGCGCCGGCTGGATCAGGTGCTGGGCAAGAGCCCGCTGCTGCTGCTGCGTTCAGCGCCAGGCGGCATCGTCGAACTGGTGGCACGCTCGGCGCAGGTCGCCGGCAAGCCGTGGATCGACCTGACGCACGAGACCAATCCGCTCAGTACCGAGATGCTGCAACGCGCCGCGGGTGGTGTGTTGTGGTGTGAGGAGCTGGGGCGTTTGACCCGCCTGCAGCAGAAAAACCTGCTGTTTGCCGCCGAGCGCCTCGATCGTTACAGCCTGCGTCTGGTCGCGGCAACCACGCACAACAGTGCGGAACTGCTGGCCCTGGGTTGGGACGAAAGCGGACTCGCGCGCCTGTTCGAAACCGGGCTGGGCGTACCCGGTCTGGGCGAGCTGAAGGACGAGGTGCCCGATATCGCGGCGCATCTGCTGACCCAGTTGATGGAGAGCGACGAAATTCCGCTACGCCGGTTTTCCAGCGGTGCGCTCAATGTCTTGCGCCAGCACGCCTGGAGCGGCGGCTACGGCGAACTCAAGAGCGCGGTGAAATCGCTCGCGCTGGCCAGCCTGGGCGAGGAAATCGGTGAAGACGAGGCGCGGCAGTTGCTGGCGCCGACTGGCGAACCCGGCCCGGCGCCGGCGGGTCTTGCGCCGGAAGTCATCGAGCTTCCGCTGCGCGAGGCGCGCGAAGCCTTCGAACGCATGTACTTCGGCTATCACCTGGCCAAGGACGGCGGCAACATGACGCGCCTGGCGGAAAAGACCGGGCTGGAGCGCACCCACCTGTACCGCAAGCTGAAAGACCTCGGACTGCGCTAGGCCAGATACCATGCGAATCATCATCCTCGGCGCCGGCCAGGTCGGCGCTTCCGTGGCCGAGGCACTGGCCTCGGAAGCCAACGACATCACCATCGTCGACCAGAGCCGCGAGAGTCTCGGCGACATCGCCGACCGCCTCGACGTGCGCACCCTGGTCGGCAACGGCGCCCTGCCTTCGGTGCTGAAAAGCGCCGGCATGGATGATGCCGACATGCTGGTGGCGGTGACCCAGTCCGACTCCACCAATCTCGTCGCCTGCAAGATCGCGCGCAGCGTGTTCAACGTCACGACCCGCATCGCCCGTCTGCGTTCGGCCGATTACCTGAAAGACCGAAGTTTGCTGGACGACGAACATTTCGCTGTGACGCACGCGATCTGCCCGGAACAGGAGATCACCGATTACATCACGCGCCTTATCGAATTTCCCGAAGCCCTGCAGGTGCTCGAATTCGCCGGCGGGCGCGTAACGCTGGTCTGTGTGCGCGCCTTTGAGGGTGGCCTGCTGGTCGGCAAGCCGATCAAGGCCATGCGCGAGCACTTGCCGCAGGGAGTCGACGCCCGCATTGCCGCAATCTTTCGTGAGCACCAGTCGGTCGATCCGGAAGGCAATACCATTATCGAAGCGGGCGACGAAGTGTTCGTACTCGCCGCGACCGAATTCATCCGACCCGTGATGCGTGAATTGCGCCGCATGCTGAAGCCGGTCAGGCGCATCATGATCGCCGGCGGCGGCAACATCGGCTCGCGCGTGGCCTCTGCGCTCGAGGCCGACCACGAGGTCAAGGTGATCGAACGCGATCCGGTGCGCGCCGAGCTGGTTGCCACACGCCTGCATCACAGCCTGGTGCTGCAGGGCGAAGCCACCGACGAAAACGTGCTGGCGCGGGAGAACATCGACGAGATGGACATGTTCCTCGCGCTGACCAACGACGACGAGGACAACATCATGGCCGCCTCGCTGGCCAAGCGGCTGGGCTGCAAGCGCGTGCTGGCCCTGATCAACCGCCGCGCCTATGCCGACATGGTGCAGGGCGGCCCGATCGACATCGGCCTTTCGCCGGCACAGGTCTCGATCGGTTCGCTGCTGACCTTCTGCCGCCGCGGCGACGTGGTGCGCGTGCACAGCCTGCGCCGCGGCGCCGCCGAAGCACTGGAACTGGTGGTGCATGGCGACAGGATGAGCAGCAAGGTGGTCGGCCGCCGCATCGAGGAACTGCCGGTGATCAAGGGCGCCCACATTGCCGCCATCGTGCGTGAAGCCGGCGACCTGCAGGTGGTGCAGATGAACGGCTTCCTGGTGGACAAGCCGATGGCGCGGGTCATCATCCCGCATCACGACACCGTGATCGAGGAGAACGACCACGTCGTGGTGTTCTGCTCCCGCAAACGAGAGGTGCCGCAGGTCGAGAAGCTGTTCCAGGTCGGCTTCCAGTTCCTCTGATTCCAGGCATGAAGCCCTATTACCCTGTGGTTCGCGTGTTCGGTGTTCTGCTCGGCGGCTTTTCGCTCGCCATGCTGGCGCCCCTGTTTCTTTCCTGGTACCTGCAGGATGGCGCGGAGTCGGCCTACGACGAAGCCTTTCTGCTGACCTTTTTCACCGGTGCCGGACTCTGGTGGTCGGCGCGCCACGCCAGGGGCGAGCTCAAGGTGCGGGATGGATTCCTCATGGTCGTCCTGGTATGGACCGTGCTGCCGGTTTTTGCCTGCCTGCCCTTCATCCTGCACATGGGCGTCTCCTTTACCGATGCCTACTTCGAGGCCGTCTCGGGCCTGACCACCACGGGATCGACGGTCTTTCCCAATCTCGACAAGCTGCCGGCATCGATCAACCTCTGGCGCGGCCTGCTGGTATGGCTGGGCGGCATGGGCCTGATCGTGCTGGCCGTGGCGGTCCTGCCCTTGCTCGGCATCGGCGGTCGGCAGATGTTCAAGGCCGAGGCGCCCGGGCCGATGAAGGATTCGAGCCTGACGCCGCGCATGACCGAGACGGCCAAGGGTCTCTGGGTCGTCTACACTGGCATTACCATCGCCTGCATCCTGTCGTTCCGCTGGGGCGGCATGAACTGGCTGGATGCCTTCGTGCATTCCTTCTCGGTCATGGGCCTCGGCGGTTTCTCCACCCACGATGCGAGTTTCGGCCATTTCGACTCGCCCCTGCTCGAGGGCATCGCGGTGGTCTTCATGCTGGTTGCCAGCCTGAACTTCGCGACCCACTACCTGGCGATCCACGGCCGCTCGCTGCGGGCCTACAAGGACGATCCCGAGGCGCGCTGGGTACTGCTGACGCTGATCGGCAGCGTGCTGTTCATCGCCTTCTTTCTGTTCGCCCACAATGTCTATCCCGACTTCTCCACTGCCCTGCGCCACTCCGCGTTCAATGTCGTTTCGATAGCGTCGACCACCGGTCTGGCCACGGTCGATTTCAACCTGTGGCCGATGTTCGCGCCGCTGTGGATGCTGTTCCTCTCCAGCTTCGCCACCAGCGCCGGGTCAACCGGCGGCGGCATCAAGATGATCCGCGCGCTGATCCTCTACAAGCAGGTCTATCGCGAACTGCTGCGTGCCATGCACCCCAACGCGGTCTGGCCGATACGCATCAACGGCGATCCCGTGCCGCAAAGCATACTCACCGCCGTGCTCGCCTTCGCCTTCGCCTACATGTGCCTGATCGTGTCGATGACCCTGGTCCTTTCGTTTTCGGGCCTCGACGTGATCACCGCGTTTTCCGCCGTGGTGGCGAGCATCAACAATACGGGCCCGGGTCTGAACCAGGTCGGTCCGGCGACGACCTATGAAGTGCTCACCGATTTCCAGACCTGGGTATGCACCAGTGCCATGCTGCTCGGCCGGCTGGAGATTTTCACCCTGCTGGTGGTACTGACGCCGGCCTTCTGGCGACGCTAGTGCGATAATTGCTCCTTTGTCTCGCTGGATCGCCTCTCATGTCACCGTCGGCCCGCCCCAAGAACGACACTTTTCTGCGCGCGCTGTTGCGCGAACCCGTCGAGTACACCCCTGTCTGGCTGATGCGCCAGGCCGGGCGCTACTTGCCCGAATACAACGAGACGCGGCGCCGCGCCGGCAGTTTCCTCAGCCTGTGCAAGAACCCGCAACTGGCTTGCGAGGTCACGCTGCAGCCGCTGTCGCGCTTCGAACTCGATGCCGCCATCCTCTTCTCCGACATCCTTACCGTGCCCGACGCGATGGGCCTCGGTCTGTATTTCGCCGAGGGCGAGGGGCCGAAATTCGAACGCCCCTTGCGTGAGGAATGGGCGATTCGCGACCTGACGGCGCCGGATCCGAATGTGCACCTGCGCTACGTCATGGATGCGGTCGCCGAAATCCGGCGCGCGCTGGGCAACTCGGTGCCGCTGATCGGCTTTTCCGGCAGTCCGTGGACCCTGGCCTGCTACATGGTGGAAGGCGGCTCGGGTGCCGCGACCGACTACCGCACGATCAAGACCATGCTCTACGACCGCCCCGACCTGCTGCACCGCATTCTCGATGTCACGGCCACCGCAGTCACCGACTACCTCAACGCCCAGATCGAATCCGGCGCCCAGGCGGTGATGATTTTCGACTCCTGGGGCGGTGTGCTGTCCCACGCGGCATACCGCGAGTTCTCGCTGGGCTACATGCAGCGCATCGTGGCCGGGC
>JANMTA010000502.1:0-2265 GCA_031389965.1 Betaproteobacteria bacterium | reverse complement strand
GCCCTCGCCGCCCTCGGCGTCGTCTATGGCGACATCGGCACCAGCCCGCTGTATGCCCTCAAGGAAGTCTTCGGCAACGCCCACCATCCGGTGCCGATCACGCCCGAGAACGTGCTGGGCATCCTCTCGCTGGTGTTCTGGTCGCTGATCGTGGTGGTTTCCTTCAAGTACGTGGCGCTGATCCTGCGCGCCGACAACAAGGGCGAGGGCGGCATCATTGCGCTGATGGCGCGGGTGCTGGCCGACGAGGGGATTACCGGGCGCCAGCGGCAGGCGGTGATCCTGCTCGGGCTGTTCGGTGCCGCGCTGTTCTACGGCGACGGCCTGATCACGCCGGCCATTTCGGTGCTCTCGGCGGTGGAGGGGCTGGAGGTCGCGACGCCGCTCTTCGCTGCCTATATCGTGCCGATCACGCTGGGCATCCTGGTCGCCCTGTTCTGGATCCAGAGCCACGGCACGGCGAAGGTGGGCATAGCCTTCGGACCCATCATGATTCTCTGGTTCGCGGTGCTGGCGGCGATGGGCGTGATGCAGATCGTGAGCCATCCCGGCATCCTCGTCGCGCTGCTGCCCCAATATGCCCTGGCGTTTCTGGTCGCCGATCCGGGCCTCGGATTTCTCGCCATGGGCAGCGTCTTCCTCGCCCTGACCGGGGCGGAGGCGCTGTATGCCGACATGGGCCATTTCGGCCGGCGGCCGATCCGCCTGGTCTGGTTCGGCCTGGTGCTGCCATCCCTGTTCCTCAACTATCTGGGCCAGGGTGCCGAGCTGCTGGCCGATCCGACGTCGGTCAAGAATCCCTTCTACCTGATGGCACCCGACTGGTTCCTGCTGCCGCTGGTGGGGCTGGCCACGGCGGCCACGGTGATCGCCTCGCAGGCGGTGATCACCGGCGTGTATTCGATCACGCAGCAGGCGATCCAGCTCGGCTATGCGCCGCGCATGGAGCTGCAGCACACTTCGGGCAGCCAGATGGGGCAGATCTACATGCCCGGCGTGAACTGGATGATGTTGCTGGGAGTCATTGCGCTGGTGCTGGCCTTCAAGTCATCGACCAACCTGGCGGCGGCCTATGGCATCGCGGTGACTGGCACCATGATCATCACCACCCTGTTCGCCTATATCGTCGCGCGCCACCAGTGGGGCTGGCGGCGGCGCCTGGCGATCCCGGTATTCGGCGCACTGCTGGCGCTGGACCTGACCTTCCTCGCCGCCAATTCGACCAAGATTCTCGACGGCGGCTGGTTCCCGCTGGTGTTCGGGGGCGCGGTCTACCTGCTTCTGACGACCTGGAAGGAAGGGCGCCGGCTGCTGCAGGAGCGGCTCCATACCCAGGCGCTGAGCCTGCGGGATTTCATTCCCGGCATCGAAACCCCGGACACCATCACCGTCCCCGGTACGGCGGTGTTCATGACGCCCTACCCGGACCACGTGCCGCATGCCCTGCTGCACAACCTCAAGCACAACAAGGTGCTCCACGAACAGGTGGCGCTGGTGACCGTGACGGTGGAATCCGTGCCGCGCGTGCCGGATGCGCTGCGGGTGGCGGTGGCACGCCTGAACCATCGCTTCTACCATGTCGGCATCCACTTCGGCTTCATGGACGTGCCCGACGTGCCGGCGGCGCTGGAATGGTGCGCCGAGCAGGGGCTGGACATGGAACCGATGACGACCTCCTATTTCCTTAGCCGCGAAACCGTGATGCCGAAGGTCGGCGATGACATGCCCTACTGGCGCGAGGCCCTGTTCGCGACCATGTATCGCAACGCCGGCACCGCGGCGGACTTCTTCGGCCTGCCGCCAAACCAGGTGGTGGAGCTGGGGACGCGGGTGACACTGTAGCGCCGTATCGCCAGCGCCGACTTTCTGGGTGGGCGACGGCGCCGCGATTCAGGGTGCAAGTGGCGCTCGCGCAAAGACCGCGTGTAGCTGGAGGTCCGCAGCGTGCCCTTTGGCGCCTGATGCCATTGGCATTGATTATGGCAGCTTACTGATCACACACCCGCCCTTCACCATTGCTTTCCGTCCATCGGCACCTTCGATACTGAAATACTTGCTGCGGAGTGTGAGTGTTCGATCTACCTCCCCACAGGAAGCCACGCTATATTTCCGTCATTCGGAAAGTTGGCGCCAAAATGGCGACAGTGATACACTGAGCGCTCAAGCAATTGTTGGAGGTGAAAAATGGGAACCGCCATTGCCAAGCAAGATCGTATCGGTGCTCGCGTGCCACACGAGGTTTATGAAACCCTTTGCCGTGCTGCC
>JANMTA010000480.1:0-7630 GCA_031389965.1 Betaproteobacteria bacterium | reverse complement strand
CATGGGTATCGTGAATGTTACCCCCGACTCCTTTTCCGACGGGGGAAAATATTACGATGCATCCCACGCGATCGAGCACGGAAGACAACTGATTGCCGATGGCGCCGACATTCTCGACATTGGCGGCGAATCCTCGCGCCCCGGCGCCGAGCCTGTAACAGAGGAAATGGAACTGCTCCGGGTGCTGCCCGTAATCGAAGCCTTGTCGACAGCTGGCGTCCCGCTGTCGGTGGATACGGTCAAGCCCGGGGTGATGCGCCGGGCGGTTCTCGCCGGCGCGGTGATCATCAACGACATTGCTGGCTTGCAGGCTCCCGGCGCCCTCGATGCTGCGGCAGCCGGCAACGCCGCGGTGGTATTGATGCACATGCAAGGCATGCCGGCGTCGATGCAACAGGCCCCGCATTATGCCGATGTGGTCAGCGAGGTGAAATCCTTCCTCGCCGCGCGAGTTGCCGCGGCAATCGCGGCGGGGATCGATCGCAAGCGCATAGCCATCGATCCCGGGTTCGGCTTCGGCAAGACACTCGAACACAATCTTGCCCTGCTCCGCCACCTGGATGTCTTCGCGGAGCTGGACTGTCCACTGCTGGTTGGGCTGTCGCGCAAGTCGATGTTCAAAGGCTTCAGCACACGCGAAATGGACCAAAGAATGCCGGCAAGCATCGCCGCGGCCTTGCTGGCGACGCAGCGTGGCGCGCGCATACTTCGGGTCCATGACGTCGCCGCGACTCGCGACGCCCTTGCCGTATTGGCCGCGCTGGAACCAGGCTGAGCTGGCGAGATCGTTCATGGCGTCGCCATCTCGACGCTAAAGCTTCCGGCAGGCTCGATCCACCATTGGCGGATTTCGTGGTCGGACCAGCCAAGTGTTTGTCCCCGCACGACCTGAAGCACTTCATGATGCGATACGATCAGGATGCGACGGCTACGTATTGCACGCAAGTCGCCGAGGAAATCGATCACCCGTGCCTTCAGCGTCGTAAAAGACTCGCCTCCCGCGGTACAGAAATTCGCCGGGTCGACGTCGCGCGCCGCAAGATAGTCGGCGACGCGGCGACCCTCAAAGCCCGTGCGCCGGTCGTTCAGGCGTGGGTCGACGAGGGATTCGGCCTCCTGGCGCCGGTTGATGATGGCCGCCGTTTCAAGGGCGCGCGGCAATTGCGATACATACAGCAGGTCGATCGTACCCGGTTCGAACCCGGTAGCCGCCTGACTGACCTGGCTGCGGCCATGCGGGGTCAGCGCCACTGGAATCTTGGGATCGTCGTTGCAAAGACCAAGAACGTTGTATTCGCTTTCACCATGCCGCATGAAAGTGGCCTGCCGCCTCATTGCTGCGGTCGCGCCGGTTCGCTTGACGGCCTGAGCGGAATCATCAGGCTACTGCTCGAGCCGCAGAATCTCGAGTTGCTCGGCAACCGTCTGGAAGGTGCCGGTGCCGGCCGGCATCTGCATCAGGGGCTTCGGTTTGCCGTCAAGCAGCCAGACGCTGGGATAGACGACGGTTCGGGTGCGCTCGTCGCCGATTGACTTCTGGAATTCGACATAGGGACGACTGGTGTCGGCGATCCGGATGAAAAGGGCATCAGTGGTTACTGACAAGGAACTGCGCAGATCGACGACGATATATTTGGAAAAATGCGGCACAAGCTCAATGGCATTCTTTTCCAGAAAGGCTTCGTACTTCCGGCAGTAGGGACAGTCGCTGGCGCCGAGATAAACATAAAGCCACTTGTTCTCGCGTCGGGCCCGTACCAGGACCGCTGTCAGGTCGAACTCCGCGCGCGCCGGAGCGCCTACTGGCTGAATCACGATCGGGGCATAGGGTGCCGGAATTCCGGCCTGCGCCGGCATGGCAAGCAACGTGGCCAAACCGGCGGCGACTATAAACCGCCGAAAAATTGCACTGCGGCTGGTTTTTCCGTTGGCCGAGACTCCGGCCTTTGCCTCAGGGGATTCGAAGCGTTGTGCCATAACGACCCTCCTTTGAGTCGACAACCTCTGCCTTGAGTTCGCCGCCCGCGCCAGGGACAAAGTTAAAACGGAAGGCGGGGTTTTCGCTGATCGAAAAATCCAGTTCTGCGTCAAACAGGGGGCGCCCCGCATAACTCACCTTGATCGAACGGACGAAGTGCGCTGGAATATAGAGCAGCGATATCTGGTTCATTTCAAATCCCGTATCGTTCGGGTGCACTACCTGCACATCCACGGCAGTCGGCTCGTGGGCCTTGATGCCTTCCGGAATTTTCAGGAGAGTCTTGCCGATGTTGTGCAACTGGTCGCGATTTGGCGGCGCCGAACAGCCGCCGGATACCTTGACATAGCGGGAATCGGTATGCAGTTCGCCATTCGAGAGTTCGCTTATGACGCGGATGTGGCTGTACTCGTCGACCCGCAGGCGTGTTTCGAAGTCGGCCTGCCCGAGCTCGGGCGTGAGCTCGAGCACGGCAGCTACGGGCGACGGGTTCTTGTCCACCAGCAAGGTGATTCTCTTGACATACAAGCCCTCCCTCTGCGGCAGCCTGGAGACGATCCGCACCGGGACCGAGGCACCGTAGGCAGCACGCAAGGGCACGACAAGTTGCACCATGCTTGCGGCCGACTCGATGCTGCGTCCGGGAAACAACTTCTCGCGCAACAGTTCCCACTCGGGTGAAGAATCGGTGTGTTTGACGTTGGTAGGAAGGCCGCCAACCTGGGCAATTGCACCCGGGGCGCTCAGGCCCAGCCATGCCACAATTGCGGCGAGGAAAAGTCGGCGTCGGGTCAGGATGGTGATGCGCATCTGCAGTATCCCTTCTGTTACTTGAACATGGATTCGCGTTCCAGTTGCAAGTACACGATCGAGGCGTTGCGAAGATGAATGTTGTCGTATCGATCCCAATGCGAAAACGCCGGCAGCGCAGAGGCATCCGCAACCGCGCTGAGCGGAACACCGGCCTGCAACAAACCGGCGATGTGGCGCTCAAGATCGGCCAAGTAGCGCCGGACGGAATCGACAAGGCTCGCCGGGCCGGCGGGGCCATGCCCGGGAACGATGGCTGTGAGGGGCAATCGGGCCAGGGCGCCGAGGGCGGCAAGCCAGGCGGGGCGGTCGCTGTCCTGCACGTCAGGGATCCGCTGGTGGTCGACGAGTCCACCGGCAAAGAGAACTCCCGAACGTCTATCGAGGACAGCGATATCCCCGGGACCGCTGGAGTGCCCGAAATAAAGGACCTCAAGCGGCCGTCCGATCAGGTCAATCGTGTGCGAAGTTTCGAACTCGATGTCGGGCTTGAACATCGCCGTGCCTCTCATGATCGTTTCGCCGAGCTGGCGGCGCAGTGTCTTGAGGCAGTTCTCGCAACGAGCTGCCATCAGATTCGCCGCGCGGCGATGCATGGAGACAGGAATTCCCTGTGCACGGAAGGCGCCGGCGCCGAAAAGAAACTCCTGCCGGGTATGGGTAATGAGCGCCAGGCGCACCGGCTTGTCGGTCACCCGGGCGATAGCCGCCAGCAGATCATCTCCATGCTGACGCGAAGTGCCGGTATCGATCGCGACGACTCCCGACTCCCCGACGATAAACCCTGTATTACCGGTACGTCCCAGGTTCTCGGAATCGACTTCGCCCTTCGCACCCTGGAACATATAGACGCCATCTGCAACTTGCAGTGGTTCCGGGATGGCCGGCGATCGGGCCGGAATCCCGGCGCAACCAGCCGTCCAGGCGACGATCAGGATTGCGATCAGTACCCGTTTTATCGGCAGAACACGGCCGGCGTCAGCGCGCATCAGTCGCGGCAGAGGCGGAACGCTCGCCGACCGCGAGGCGGGTAACAAAGGACTTGTCGCGGGTGTCGAGAACTTCCGCCTTCAGTTCGCCCGGCGCTTGCGGCAAGAAGTAAAAGCGGAAATGCGGGTTTTCGCTGATCGAAAAATCGACGTCAGCGGACAACACCGGTTTTCCACCGTAGCTGACGGCGACACTGCGAACGTAATAAGCCGGTGCGTAAAGACGCGATACCTGATCCATCGACAGTCCGGAAGTGTTCGGGTGACTGACCATCAACTGGGCCAGGTTCGGCTCATTGAAGCGCACTTCGCGGTCGACGCGCAGCCGCATCTTGCCGAGATTGGCCAGCGCGGCCTCGGCATCTTTCCCGGCCGGCGCCGAGCAACCGCCGGAAGCCTTGATGAAGTGCGCCGCCATGTAAAGTTCGCCGGTGTTCAATTCGGCGATGGCGCGTATGGGCGTGTATTCCTCGATCCGCACTCGAGTCTCGATGTCGGCGCGGCCACTTTCCGGCGTGAAGGAAAATACAGCCGAGATCGGCGACGGATTTTTGTCGATGATCAAATAGAGCTTGCTGACGAATCGCTCCGGCGTCGCGACCATCCGGGTGCGCAAGGAAACCGGGACGATCGCCGCATCCTCAGCGCGAACCGGGACGTCGAACTCGATCAGGGAATCGGCATTCGGCTCAATTTTCCGCTGGCCGAACAACTGAGCCTTGATCTTGGCCCATATCTCGCTGGTTTCTATCGCCGCCGTTTCCGCCGGCGAGACTTTTCGCGGTTCGGCTTGAGCCAAGGCACCGGTCATCAGCACAATACACACCAGATAAACCTTCACTAAGGCGTTCATTGCAGTCCTCCAATCCCCAGCCGGATACGACAGTCTATTCCCACTCCAGTTCCGCGAATGCGGCGGCGGCATTGCGGCGGTTGTTTTGGTCGAACAGCAACCAATTGCCGCGTTCTGTCGCTGCGGCTGTTTCGACCGCCCGTGCCAGCGTTTGCCCATCGGCCAGCGCCCGCCGGATGTCAGTGGCAAGTGTTGCCAGATAGGCACGTTGCGGAGCGAGTGCCTGTGGCCATGGCAGATTCAGCGAACCATGCCCAGGCACGACGTACCGGGCCGGCAATGCCGACATTTCGTCCATGGTGGCAAGCCAGCCGCGAATGCTGCCGTCAAGCACGGGAATGCGTTCAGCAAACAGCAGGTCGGACAGCCACAGTGTCCCCGTCGTCCGGTCGAAGACCGTAAGATCGTTGTCGGTATGGGCGGTCCTCCAGGCGCGGAGTTCCAGAACCCGGCCGCCGAGGTCAATTTCGCTGCGCTCGACGACGGTCTGGTCGGGTGCAATCAAGTCGCTGCCTTCGGCAGCAGAGCTGATATCCCTGGCCAGCGCGCGCTGGTAGATGGGTCCTTTTGCCGCCATCGCGGCGGGCAGCTTGGCATGCCCGACGAATGCCGGGTGATCGTCGCGAAAAGCGGCGTTGCCGAGGATATGGTCTGGATGCACATGCGTGTTGATCACGAAACATACGGGCTGCGGCGTAACGGCCCGCACCGCCGCCCGCAGCGCCTGACCGATGGCAAGACTGGCGCCGGTATCGACGACTGCAACGCAACGCTCGCCGACGATGAAGCCGATATTGGCGACGTCGCCTCGATTGTCAGTTGTCGGTTCCTCATGAACGCCGGTGTGCACGTAGATGCCAGCCGCAACCTCCCGCATCGCCAGCGGTGCAGCGCGATCGTCATTTGCCCGGGCGCTTGCCACGCAGACACAGGCAAGCACCGCCAGGACAAGGACGGCGGGCGGCGCAAGGTGCTTGCCCAACATGTCTGCGCGGCCTAGTTGAGGAAGCAGTCCTTCTTCGCCTTGGCCAAGACTCCGCGATACCCGGCTGCCTCCGTCTTGGCGCCTTCCGAGTCGCGCAGGACCGCACCGCGCTCGCCGCCGATGCTCATTGCGTTGGCTGCAGTCAAGCCATCGACGAACTGGTCACGGGTAAAGACCTTGGAAAGCTCGTCCAGGGTGCAGGAGCACTTGTAGAGTAATTCCTGGCGCGGCCCGGAATTGCTGCGCATGCATTCGAGGACAAAGTCGACGCGCTCGACGGTCGGAATGTCGTTGCCGGCAGTCGCCGGCGTCGCAAGCGAGGAGAGGCCGGCGACAGTCGCGACGGCAAGGATCAGGCGATTTATTCGGGTCATTTCGTTTACTTCCTCAGCTTGGCAAAGGTCATGGTTTCGTCGACCAGCGGGGCGTCGGCCTTCTCGTCGGTCGCGGCGACCGTGGTGCGGACCTGGTAGACACCGCCCGGAATTTCGTTGGACAGCGTGAAGATGTAGATCTTCTTTTCGTATTTTTCTGCGCGAGCCTGGATCGTCGGGTCATTGAGATAGGGTTGCACGCGCACTTCGCCGGCCTTGATGTCGCGCCCCTCGAGACGGATCTTGACGGGCTTGACCTGGTTGGCATCGGCCAGCGCCAGACGCACGCGTTTGCGGAAGAATTGCTGCTTGCCCTTGGTGATCTTCTCCATCTCGCGCACGTCACGTTCGAGGAAGTAGAGGACGACCGGGTTGCCTTGCGGATTGGGGATCTCTGGCAACTTGAGCGCGTTGTTTCCGCTCAGAAAGTCGGCGCTGGCGAGACGGCCTTTCTGCTTGCCGCCGTCACGCACGTGGAGCACAACCTTGTCCTCGAAATTGTCGCCGAGTGTGCCGCTGCGCTTGAAGCTGTACTCGACTTCGGCGGTCTTCGCCAGGTTGCCGAGATGGTCGTCGAGAAAAACTCGCTGCTCGACGGCGGAGATCGGCTTCGACGGCGCCTCGCCGGCCGGCTCGGCCATCGCCGGCTGCGGCGGTTTCGCGGCCTGGGCGGAAACTTCGGCGATATCGAGATTGATCAACAACGAGGCCAGCAACAGGGACAGCAAATGTTTCTTCATTCTCATCGATTCCTCATGGCGACGTGGATGCGTCTATTGTTGTGAAATTCCGGCGATCACGGCCAGGTCCTCGGCCAGATCTGAATTGAGTTCGCTGAGCGCGCCGTGCGCGCGCTGCAGTTCGACCGTCTCACCCAGTCGGAAATAGGTAACCCCGAGATTGAACCATGCCTCGCCGGAGGCCGGTTCGACCACCGTCGCGCGACTGAAAGCCTTGACTGCCGCCTCGCGCCGATCAAGGCGCAGGTAGGCCTTGCCGCGCGCGATCCACGGCTCCGGGCTGTCTTCCTCGGCGGCCGCCCAAAGATCGGCCAGATTGAGCAGTTCCGGCCATTGGCCACCGGCCTCGAGCAGCGCGGCACGCATGAAAAACGGCAGGTCGGGCGGCGGCCGTTGCCAGAACGAGCGGGTCGCGGCGAGCGGAGCGATGCCGACGAAGCCGTCGCCGGCCGTGACGCGCTCGGCGACCCAGTCGACCGGCGCCGAAAAATAATAGCCCTGCGGGCCGGGCAGACGGAAGGTGAGGATGCCGACGAGTCGCCCCTCGTGGTCGAACAGTGCGCCACCGCTCGCGCCTGAAGTAAACGCGGTGGTACTCTGGATGACCTTGCTGCCGTCGAGACGATGCAGGGCGCCGACCATGCCGTCACGGAAAGCCATTTCGATCCCGCCAGTGAAGCCCATCGCGCCGACCCGCTGGCCGATACGCAGGTCGCGGGCGCTCCCGAGTCGCACCGGCGTCGCCTCGAGCCTCGGTGCGTCGAGAACGCAAAGGTCGTGTTCAAGATCGGCGCTCTGTGCGATCGCCCGCCAGCGTAGCGCGCCCTTGACCAGCGTGATCAGGCGCGCGTCGCGGGTGACGTGGCAGTTGGTGACGACACGGCCCGGCGCGATCGCCACC
>JANMTA010000472.1:0-2152 GCA_031389965.1 Betaproteobacteria bacterium | reverse complement strand
TGGCGTCGGTCCGCATTGCAGCGGGGGTGGTTTTGTTTGGCAAGTCGAAACTATACCCTCTGCAACTATCTCGGCATATTTGGAAACAGGCCTCGATCCTTGCCATTGGTCCGGGTCTGGTCAGGTATTGTCGAGCGCGGTCCGCCACCCGGCTGCATTTGGGTCCGAAAGTCGGCACTGGGGAGGCGGAGTGGCCTCTGTGACTTAGGTCACAGTCAGGCGCCGGCGCAACGGGTCTAATGCACGCACTGATGCACAACCCCTCAAGGAGAACACCATGAAACTGAACGTTGGCGGCATCGACCGCGTGATTCGTATTCTAGTTGGCCTCGCACTCGTTGGCTGGGCTGCCATGGGCGGTCCGGTGTGGGCGTGGATCGGCGTCGTGCCCCTGGCCACCGGCGCGATCGGCTGGTGCCCGCCTTACGCAATGTTTGGCTTCAGCACCTGTGCGGTGAAGAAGTCAGCCTAAGTTCTTATTCCGCGAAGCCCGCGTCGCCTTTGGCGGTGCGGGCTTCGTCCATCCAGCGCAGCACACCGCGCGCCGCGGCATGTCCGCTGGCAAAGCAGGCGGTGAGCAGGTAGCCGCCGGTCGGGGCTTCCCAGTCGAGCATTTCTCCAGCACAAAAAATTCCGGGCAGCGCCTGCAGCATCAGGTTCTGGTCGATTGCCGCGAAGTCGACGCCGCCGGCGCTGCTGATGGCTTCGTCGAGCGGGCGCGGCGATTCGAGGCGCACGGGCAGCGATTTGATGATGGCGGCGAGTCGCGCCGCAGTGGCGAGATCGCTTGCCGCAGCAAACTCGTAGAGCAGCGCCGCCTTGACGCCGTCGATCCCGGCGCGGCGACGCAAATGATTGGCCAGCGAATCGCGGCCGCGCGGGTGCGCCAGGTCTTCAGCCAGGCGCTGCAGCTTGCGCCCCGGCGCGAGGTCGACCTCCAAGGTGGCGCTGCCGGCGGCTTCGATGCAGTCGCGCAGCGGCGCGGCGAGCGCATAAATCAGGTTGCCTTCGACACCATGCTCGGTGACGAGGAATTCGCCGTCCTGTTTTTTCACCGATCCGTCGGGCGCACTGCAGGTGGCGCTGAGGTTTTTTACCGGCGTACCGGCAAAACGCTGGCGCAGGTGTTCGCTCCAGGCCACGTTGAAGCCGCAGTTGGCCGCACGCAGCGCTTGCACTTCCACGCCGCGCGCGATCAGCAGCGGCACCCAGGCGCCATCCGAACCCAGCCGCGCCCAACTGCCGCCGCCCAGCGCCAGCACCGTGGCGTCAGCGCCGACTTTCAATTCGCCGCCCGGTGTTGCAAAGCGCAAGGCGTCGTCGGCATCCCAACCCAGCCAGCGATGGCGTGCATGAAAGATCACGCCGGCGCCGCGCAGTCGGTGCAACCAGGCACGCAGCAGCGGGGCGGCTTTCATTTCCTGCGGGAAGACGCGGCCCGAACTGCCGACGAAGGTGGCTATGCCGAGGGCGTGGGCCCAGTCGCGCAGTTGCTGCGGGCCGAACTCGGCGAGCCAGCGGCCGACGTCCTCGCGCCGCGTGCCATAGCGCGCGACGAATTGCTCAGGTGCTTCCGCGTGCGTCAGGTTGAGGCCGCCGCGGCCGGCCAGCAGGAACTTGCGCGCCACCGAGGGCATGGCGTCGAAGACATCGACGCGCAGGCCGGCGTTGCTCAACACTTCCGCGGCCATCAGGCCGGCCGGGCCGCCGCCAATGACGGCAATTGTTCGCGGCTGCGGCTCAGCGGCGGGCAAGGTCGGCCAGCGTATTGGCGAGGCGCACGTAGTCGGCCACGGCGATGTCTTCGGCGCGTGCCGTGGGCGTGATGCCCAGCGCGGCGAGAGCGGCTTCGCTGATGAATTCGCGCAAGGTGTTCCTCAGCATCTTGCGCCGTTGCGAGAACGCGGCGGTCACCACTTTGGCGAACAGCGCCGGATCGGTCGCCGTGCCGTCAGCGCCGACTCTTGAAAAGTCGACCGGAATCATGCGCACGATCGCAGAGTCCACCTTCGGCGGCGGATTGAAGGCGCCGGGCGGCACGATGAACATCCGCTCCATGTGGTAGTGGTACTGCAGCATCACCGACAGGCGGCCGAAGTCCTTGCTGCCGGGTTCGGCTACCATGCGGTCGACGACTTCCTTCTGCAGCATG
>JANMTA010000450.1:0-2397 GCA_031389965.1 Betaproteobacteria bacterium | reverse complement strand
ACCGAGGCGTCCGAATTGGCGGCGACGATCAGCGCCGCGCCGAGGCTGCGGGCCTGCGCCAGATAGGTGACATGGCCGCGATGCAGGATGTCGAAACAGCCGTTGGTGAACACCAGCGGTCGCGGCAGCAGCGCGATGCGTCCGGCCAGATCGGCAGGAGCGGTGATCTTGGCCTCGAAGGCGGGGGGCGGGCAGGACAAGCGACCCCTCTCCTATTTGCCCGGCGCCGGCGATGTTATCTTGTTCAGTACCGCAGCCTGTTCCGGGCTGACGATTTCGAACACGCGCACCACTTTCAGCACGCCGCCCGTGGTGCGGGCGATCTCGACCGCCGCGTTGGCTTCGGTCTGGGTGACCATGCCGAGCAGGAAAACCACGCCGGCCTCGGTCACCACCTTGACCACGTTGGCAGAAAACTTGCCGGCATCGACGAAACGCGCCTTGACCTTGGACGTAATGTAGGAATCATTGCTGCGTCCGCCATAACTGGACGGCCCGGCGATAGCCAGTTCATTGCTGATCGACTTGACGTCGGGCACGCCGGCAACGATCTTGTCTACATCGGCCTTGATCTCGGCGGTCGGCACCTCGCCGGTCAGCAGTAGCATGCGGTTGTAACTGGTCACATTGACATGCACCTTGTCGCCGTACTTTTCACTGATGCGGCTGTTGGCGCGTATTTCCATGCTTTGGTCGGCGATATAGGTTTCCGAGGCGCGCCGGTCCACAATCATCAAAGCGCCGGCCCCGACGCCGACCACGGCAGCGCCGACGCAGCCGCCAAGCAGCGGAACGCAGAGGACCAGCGCGGCGAGTTTGGCAAATTTTGTGGTGCGGTCGGCTCGTATGTTCATGGCGTTTCTCCCAGTATCAATGTGTCGATGCCATCGCACAGGCAGTGGATGGCGAGCAGGTGGACTTCCTGGATGCGCGCGGTACGTTCGGCCGGCACGCAAAGGTGGATGTCGTCGGGGCCAAGCAGCGCGGCGATCCTGCCACCGCTTTTGCCGGTGAGCGCCACCACGGCGACGCCGCGCGCATGGGCGGCGTGGATGGCTTCGATCACGTTGGGCGAATTGCCCGAGGTTGAAATGGCCAGCAGTACATCGCCGCTGCGCCCCAGCGCCTGCACCTGCTTGGCGAAGACATCTTCGTAGCGATAGTCGTTGGCGATCGAGGTCAGGGTCGAGGTGTCGGTGGTCAGGGCGATTGCGGCCAGCGGCGGACGCTCCTTCTCGAAGCGGTTCACCAGTTCAGCGGCGAAGTGCTGCGAATCGGCAGCCGAACCGCCGTTGCCGCAGGCCATCACCTTGCCGCCGGCCTGGAGGCAGGCGGCCATGCGGCGCGTGGCGGTTTCGATCGGCACGGCCATGGTGGCGAGTGCGGAGAGTTTGACCTGGGCGCTGTCCTGAAATTGTTGCTGGATGCGTTGGGCGAGTGACATGTAGCGGGTCTTTGCGTCGTTGGTGAAAATATCAAGCGAGGATAGCGTCCCTGCTGCCGGGCCGAGGCCGGAATAGGGCGCCTAGAGTACAACAAATACTTCGATCAGCACCCGTTGCCAGGGATTCTTGTGCTGGCGCAGTTTGGCGATACGGGCATCCACCGCCTCGCCTGCATCCAGCGCGGCGGCGACCGTGCGGTTTTCGGCGCGCGGCAGATAGCCGAGCTTCTGCCCGCGCCACTCGATGCGCACCGCATTGGCATCATGCGGATTGTCGGCTTCGCGCACCAATGCCAGGCGGTCGCCTTCGCGCATCTCCTGCCACAACGTCTCTCCCGCATGGTATTGAAAGCCGGCCAGCGGCGAGCTTTGCACCAGGATGCGGACCTCGGCGGCCAGCGCCGCCGTGGAGACTGCCAAGAAAATAAATAACCACAGAGACACAGAGGCACAGAGAGAATAATAAGCTTTCCAGCCTTTCTCTGTGCCTCTGTGTCTCTGTGGTGAAAGGTTTTGACTCATCAAGCTAATCGGCCGAAAACGCATCGCGCAGCCATTCGATGTTCTTCGATTCCAGGCCGTCGAGCAGGATGCAGTCGAAGCGGCAGGGCGTCTCGCCATGGCGCAGCAGCCAGTGGCGCGCGGCGAGGATCAGCCGCGCCTGCTTGGTCGCGGTGATGCTGGCCGCGGCGCCGCCGAAATCCTTGCGGCTGCGCAGGCGCACTTCGACGAATACCGTGGTGCGGCCGTCGCGGCAGACCAGGTCGATTTCGCCGCCGCGGACGCGGAAGTTGCGCTCGACGAGGGCGAGGCCCTGGCGCCGCAGGTAGTCGGCGGCCAGTTGCTCGCCGGCCGCGCCTTTGGACTGTGCAAGAATGCCGGACATGGAAAATGCATTGTATGTCGTCGCCACGCCGATCGGGAACCTGGGCGACATCAGCCTGCGCGCACTG
>JANMTA010000420.1:0-2373 GCA_031389965.1 Betaproteobacteria bacterium | reverse complement strand
ACCAAGGAAATTGCCCACCGCGCACAAGTCTCACAGGCCGAAGTCGAAGCCCAGTGCGGCCTCAAGCCCCTGGCTCGTAGCCGTTATGCACCGGCGCAGATGAAGCAGCGGCCGGTGCCCTCGTCCATCGAGTACAAGCTGCTGCAAATCCTGTTGCACAAGCCGGAGTGGGCGACCACCCTGCCGCTGGACCTGATCGACCGCGAGCGCGTGGAAGGCGAAGCGCTGATTGCGATTGCCGACGCAATCGAGCACGGCGAACTGCCCTCCGGCGGTTTCGGCCTGCTGCTGGAGTTCTTCCGCGACACGCCCCATGAGGCCCTGGTTGCCGGCATTGCGGCGAACATGGTGGAAGAGGTCGATCTCGGCGCTCTCGAAGCCATGTTCAACGATTCCGTGACGCGTCTGCGCCAAACGGCGAATGAGGCTGAAATCAAACGACTAAATGCCCGCGCAAAGGATCTCACCGCGGAAGAACGCAAACGGCTGGTCGAATTGCTGGCAAAGAAGCGTCCGGGGACACCCTCGACTGGAAGTACCCCGATCTGATATACTTAACGGTTCTCCAGCGCTTTCACGGCGCGCTGTGTCGCCCGGTCCGCGTTTGTCGCGGCGTTCCCCTGGCCGGCAGCACCGCGCCGCAAATGTGCTCCAGCCGAGGATAGTCATGTCGAAGGTAACCGCCAAGCAGAGCAAGTCGAAGGCCGCCGCCAAACCGGTCGCGAAGAAATCCGTGCCCAAAAAGCCTGCGCCGGCGAAAAAGCCCGCCCTGGCCAAAGTGCCGGCGAAAAAGCCTGCCCCGGCCAAAGTCCCTGTGAAAGCGGCGACCAAAGCCTCTGCTGCCAAGACGCCCGCCAAAAACACCCCCGTTAAAGCTCCGGTCAAGGTCGTTGCGGCCAAGGCGCCGGCCAAGGCCGCTGCCACAAAAACCGCAAAGGCCTTGGCGCCGGCAGCCGTCGCGCCTGCTCCCGCCAAGCCTGTACCCCAACCAATAGCCGCCAAATCCGTCGCCAAGGCCATCGCCGAGTCGCGCGGCCGCAAGAGCCGGGAAAAGCTGATCGCCCCCGAAGCCAAGCTGGTCGACCTGGACACCAAGCGCACTCGATTGAAGACCCTGATCGCGCTGGGCAAGGAGCGCGGCTACCTGACCTACGCCGAGATCAACGACCACCTGCCCGACGACCTGGTCGATGCGGAACAGATCGAATCGATCATTTCCACCTTCAACGACATGGCGATCCAGGTCTTCGACGAAGCACCCGCTGTCGATGACCTGCTGCTCAACGAGTCAGCGCCGGCGCCCGTGGATACTACCGAAGTCGAGGAAGAAGCCGAACAGGCGCTGTCCACGGTTGATTCGGAATTTGGCCGCACCACCGACCCGGTGCGCATGTACATGCGCGAAATGGGCTCGGTCGAACTCCTCACCCGCGAAGGCGAGATCGAAATCGCCAAACGCATCGAGGATGGCCTCAAGCACATGATCATGGCGATTTCCGCCTGCCCGACGACCATTGCCGAAATGCTGGAAACCGCCGGCAAGGTGGCGCGCGACGAGATGCGCATCGACGAACTGGTCGATGGCCTGATCGACCCGAACGCCAGCGACGAGGACATCGAGGCGCTGGCCGAAGACGAAGAACTTGAAGTCGAAGAGGATACCGAGGACGAGGATGACGACGGCAGCGCGCGGATTTCCGCCTCGCTGCTGCAACTCAAGCAGGATGCCCTCGAGCGTTTCTCGGTGATCCATGCCGTGTTTGCCAAGCTGCAGCCGACGCTGGCGCGGAAGGGCTCGCAGGACAAGGGCTATCTGCGCCTGCAGAAACAGATTTCCGACGAACTGATGAACATCCGCTTCACCGCCAAATCGATCGAGCGCCTGTGCGACTCGGTGCGCGGCATGGTCGAAGCGGTGCGCAGCCACGAACGCAAGATCCTGCATCTTTGCGTGGACAAGGCGCACATGCCGCGCGCGCAGTTCATCAAGACCTTCCCCGGTCACGAGACGGACATGGAGTGGCTCAAGCACGAAGTGCAGTCGGGCAAGCCCTATTGCTCGCAGCTGATGCGTGCCGCGCCGAACATCCTCGAGGAACAGCAGCGCCTGATCGACCTGCAGAACCGCATCGGGATTCCGCTCAAGGAACTCAAGGACATCAACAAGCAGATGTCCACCGGTGAAGCCAAGGCGCGTCGCGCAAAACGCGAAATGACCGAGGCCAACCTGCGTCTGGTGATCTCGATCGCCAAGAAATACACCAATCGCGGCCTGCAGTTCCTCGACTTGATCCAGGAAGGCAACATCGGCCTGATGAAGGCGGTGGACAAGTTCGAATACCGTCGCGGCTACAAGTTCTCGACCTATGCCAC
>JANMTA010000414.1:0-2453 GCA_031389965.1 Betaproteobacteria bacterium | reverse complement strand
CCGGTGAGCAGGAAAAAGCCGACCGCACCCAGCGCGTAAATGTCGGCGCGCCCGTCGGCGTCGCTGGGATTGCGGATGCGCTCCGGCGACATGTAGAGCGGCGTGCCGAGGATGCGCATGGCGGCGGTCAGGTCCCGCGTCTGCTCGCCCGAGATCTGCTTGACCAGCCCGAAATCCAGCACCTTGACGAAATCGCGCTCGCCGCGAATCTCGCAGAGCATGAGGTTCTGCGGCTTGATGTCGCGGTGCACCAGGCCGCAGGAATGTGCTTCCCACAGCGAGGCGCAGGCCTGGCGCAGGATGAACGCAGTGCGCGCGGGCGGCACCGGCCCGTAGCGTTCGACCAGGTCGGCCAGCGACAGGCCTTCCAGATATTCCATGGCGTACCAGAACTCGCCGCCTGGCCCCGTGCCGTAGTCGTAGATGGCAATGGTATTGGGGTGGTGCAGGCCGCTGGTCAGCTGGACTTCGCGCTGAAAGCGCGCGGTCCATTCGTCCGAGGTGCTCTGCAGCTTGAGCACCTTGACCGCGGCCGGGCGCTTTAGCATGCGATGCTGCGCCAGGTAGACATTGCTGATGGCGCCTTCGCCGATCTGCCGCAACAGGCGGTAAGGCCCCATCTGGCGCGCCCTGCCGTCCCGGCGCAGGATTGCGGCCAAGGTGTTCGGCGACAGAAAACCCGAGAGCCAGACCGCAAAGATCAGCAACAGGACGATGCAGAAGCCGACCTGCAGATACACCAGCGGCGCATAGGCCTCGCCGGCTTCGATCTCGACCGCCACGCCGATGTCGTAGTCGCGCAGCCAGCGCCCGGCGCCGATGACGTCGCGCCCGAGATAGTTGGGGTAGGGCGCCAGCAGGATGCCCTCGCCGCCCTCGCTGCGTCTGGCCACGGCCTGATTCGCCAGCAGCGTCAGGCGCTCCGGTTCGGCGTCAGGCAAGGCCAGTCGCGGCGCCAGACCGCGCTGCTGCAATGCCTCGGCATTGCGGCTCGGCGACAACAGCCAGCCCTCGGCGTCGAAGGCCAGGGCTTCGCCGCTCTGGCCCGGGCGCGCCGCAGCGAACAGGCCGGCGAAGCCTTTGTCGATCGGGGAGCCCAGGGCCAGCACGGCGACGATCCGGCCGTTCGCCGTGCGGATCGGTGCCGCCACCCAGGCGCGGCCGATTTCCCGCGTGCCGGCAACGCTGCCGGGTGAGCTGTAGGGACGCACGAAGGCCGGACGCCCCTTCACCACCGGCGCCAGGTGCGCAAGAAAATCCGGGCTTACGCTGTGCCCGGTGCGCTGCGCTTCGCTGGCGGCAAGAATCCCGCCGCGCGGCTCGATCACCAATACCGCGGTGACGCCGATGGCCGCCGCCTTGCCGAGAATACTTTCGACGATGCGCTTGCCGTCGCCGCCGCGACCGGCGGCAAGCCGGGCGATGCCGGCACTCAGCTCGACGTCGATGGCCAGTTGTTGCGCCTCGTTGCGTCGCTCGGCGATCCACTGCTCCAGGGTGCCGACCTGGGTATTGAGCAGGGTCTGCATGCCAGTGGCGCGGATCTCGCGCAGGGAATCGCCGACACCGCGATAGGCCCACAGGCCGACACCGAGCAAGGCGAGCAGCAACAGCAGCAGGACCACGCGCGTCCGGTCGAATTGGGTGTTCACGATGCGGGAGTGTAGATCAGTCCGCACCCCACCAGCCACCTCTGCGCTTCCACGATCGATGAAGATGGCTCCCGGCCTGTCGCGCCACCAACTGCACAAAGCGAATCAAGCGATCACTCGATCACCCGGTTTGCTTTATTTGACGGACACTACTCCGGGAATGAAAGGGTTCCGTAAGCTTGGACTGGGAAGATGCGAGGTTAAGCGAAAACAACAATATTTCAACAATATTACTTATCGGAGGTGAATGAAATGAGCTGGAATCGCGTTTGGCAGTGTTTCGCCGCAATGATCGCCATGTTCGTCCTCGCCGGCTGTGGCGCCTCGGATTATCCGCGCGGGCTGTTTTCCGGCTACATAATCGGCAAGACCGAGGAGCAGATCATTGCGCAGGTAGGCAAACCGAATGAAGTCGACGCCTCCAATCCGAACAGCCCGGTCTGGGTCTACAAGAAGAAGACCTTTGATGCCGATAACAATAACAAGGGCGACGACAAGGTGCTGGTCTTCATGAAGAAGGGCGCCGACGGCAAGCTGGTCGGGCTGGACACCAGTTTCCAGTAAGGAATCGGGTTGTTCACGCAAAAGCACCCGCTACGGCGGGTGTTTTGCATTCTGGCCTTACCACTGCTCGCGCATGAGCGAACCTGTCAAATGCACTGCAGCATGTGGGTGTCGCAATAGAGTCTTTTCAGCCAGGCCAGCGCAATCCAGAGCCAGAACAGCACGGCGAAGGCCATGTAGGGAATGTGGCGGTCAATGATCTGCCGTGGCGTAACCATGCGCATGGCCTTGACCACC
>JANMTA010000303.1:0-2287 GCA_031389965.1 Betaproteobacteria bacterium | reverse complement strand
GTCGCCCTGCCCGCCCGGCAGTTGCACCGAATGCGTGGCGTCGAACACCACCGGACAACCGGTCTCGCGCATGATCGCGAGGCTGCGCATGTCGGACACCAGGTTGTTGTAGCCGAAGGACGCGCCGCGCTCGCAGACCATTATGGTGTTGCTGTCCACGTCGGCACCGCCCGCTTTTGCGACAATGGCTTCCCTGGCTTTCAGCACAACCTGCTTCATGTCGCCCGGCGCCATGAACTGGCCCTTCTTGATGTTCACCGGCTTGCCCGACGCGGCACAGGCCTGGATGAAATCGGTCTGGCGGCACAGGAAAGCCGGGGTCTGCAGCACATCGACCACGGCGGCGACGGCCGCCACTTCGTGTTCGGCATGCACGTCGGTCAGCACCGGCACGCCGAGCTGCTTTTTCACATCGGCGAGGATGTCCAGCCCCTGCTCCATGCCGAGGCCACGGAAGGATTTCCCGGAGCTGCGATTGGCCTTGTCGTAGGAGGACTTATAGATGAAATTCAGGCCCAGCTTGCGACAGATGTCGCGCAGTTGGCCTGCGGTATCGAGCGCCATCGCGCGCGACTCGATCACGCAGGGGCCGGCGATCAGGAACAGCGGCTGATCGAGTCCGACCTCAAAGCCGCACAGCTTCATGCTGCGGCTTTCCATGTTGGGCCGCAGAGCTTCATTGCTGCGCCTTCTGCTTCTCCAGCGCCGCCTTGACATAGGCGATGAACAGGGGATGGCCTGTGCGCGGGTTGGAAGTGAATTCGGGGTGGAACTGCACGCCGACGAACCACGGGTGGGTTGCCGCCGCAAGTTCCATCATCTCGGGCAGATCCTCGCTCGGCGTGCGCGCCGAAATCACCATGCCGGCGGCTTCGAGCTTCGGCACGTAAGTGTTGTTTACCTCGTAGCGGTGACGATGCCTTTCGTTTACCTCGGCGCCGTAAATGGTCGACGCCAGCGTGCCGGACTTGATCGGGCAGCGCTGGGCGCCGAGGCGCATCGTGCCGCCGAGATCGGAGCTGGCATCGCGCTTTTCGACGCACCCCTCACGATCCTGCCACTCGGTGATCAGCGCGACCACCGGGTGCGGTGTTGCGGCATCGAACTCGGTGCTGTTGGCGCCTTCGAAACCCGCGACATGGCGGGCAAACTCGATGGTGGCGAGCTGCATGCCGAGACAAATGCCCAGATACGGCACCTTGTTTTCCCGCGCGTAGCGGATTGCCGCGATCTTGCCCTCGGTGCCGCGCCTGCCGAAGCCGCCGGGGACCAGCACCGCATCCATGGTCGCGAGAACGCCCGGACCGTTCTTTTCGATGTCCTCGGAGTCGATGTACCGGATGTTCACCTTGCTGCGGCAGTGAATGCCGGCGTGCACCAGCGATTCGGTCAGCGACTTGTAGGATTCGGTGAGGTCGACATACTTGCCAACGAAAGCGATATTGACCTCGTGCTGCGGATGCTCCAGCGCCTCCACCAGCTTCTTCCACACCGACAGGTCGGCGGCGCGGGCGAGGATGCCCAGCTTGTGGCAGACGATCTCGTCGATCATCTGGTCATGCAGCATGCCGGGTATCTTGTAGATGCTGTCGGCATCGAGAGCGGAAATCACAGCCTCGGGCTGGACGTTGGTGAATAGCGCGATCTTGCGCTTTTCCTCGGCCGGAATCTCGCGATCGGCGCGGCACAGCAGGATATCGGGCTGGATGCCGATCTCGCGCAGTTCCTTGACGGAATGCTGGGTGGGTTTGGTCTTGAGTTCGCCGGCGGTGGGAATCCAGGGCACCAGCGTCAGGTGGATGTAGCAGGCGTTGTTGCGGCCCTCCTGGATGCCCATCTGGCGAATGGCTTCGAGAAAGGGCAGCGACTCGATGTCACCCACCGTGCCGCCGACTTCGACGATCGCCACGTCGGCACCCTCGGCGCCGCGCTTGATGAAAAGCTTGATCTCGTCGGTGATGTGCGGAATGACCTGCACGGTCTTGCCCAGATACTCGCCGCGCCGCTCCTTCTTGATCACCGACTCGTAGATCTGACCCGTGGTGAAGTTGTTGCGCTTGCCCATCTTGGCGCTGGTGAAGCGCTCGTAATGGCCCAGATCGAGATCGGTCTCGGCGCCGTCCTCGGTAACGAACACCTCGCCGTGCTGAAACGGCGACATGGTACCGGGGTCAACGTTGATATAGGGGTCCAGCTTGAGGTGGGTAACCTTGATGCCGCGCGATTCGAGAATCGCCCCGAGGCTGGCGGCGGCGATGCCCTTGCCCAGACTGGACACGACACCACC
>JANMTA010000270.1:0-4091 GCA_031389965.1 Betaproteobacteria bacterium | reverse complement strand
TCATGCACGGTCTTGGCGCCGGTCGTCGCGTCTATGCGAATGGCATCAACCGGGCAGGCCGTCATGCACCAGGCGTCGCTGCACTGGGTACAGGTGTAGGGCACCTTGCGTCCGGCGTGCTCGAAGTTGAAAACCTTGATGCGCGACTTGGAGATGTTGAACACTCCATGGTTCTCGAACGAACACGCCATCTCGCACTGCAGACAGCCGGTGCATTTGTTGGCGTCGATGTGCAACGATTTTTGCATTTCCAACCTCCTGTTTGACTCGAATATTCTTGGATTGAATCGTGGCCCTGCTCATGCATGCGACAGGACAATTGCCATTCGCAATTCGCATGCCATGCATTTACCGGCAGGAAGTTTGCATTTCGGCATCGGGTTTCATAATCGGCGCAACAAAACGCTACAGTTGTCGCAAAGCGAGACAGTTTCAGCGCAAGCTCAAAGTATCGCTACACCCGGACAGCGAACAATCCAGGCCTCAAGGCTGGCGATGCTGCACGCCGTGACGCTGCATGATGGCCTTCACGGTTCCGTCTGCCAGCAGTTGATTGATCGCTGCCTGCAATGCCTGCGCCAGATCGTCGCTCTGCTGCTTTACGGCAAGGCCGAGCGGCCACTGGCGTTTCTGCAGGATCGGATGCGGCGGCAGATCGATGACCATGCGCGCATCGCCTTTGAGGCCGCCCTCGAGTTCGCCCTGTTGCGCCATCACCGCCACCACCGCGCCGCTCTTCAATGCGCTGATGGCTTCAGTGGCGGTGCGGAATGTCTTGATGGTGTTGCGGTAGCGTCCGCCGTCGGCGGACAGCATCACGGTTGCCGCCAGCGTATCGCCCTCGATGCCGAGGCTGAGATTTTCGAAAGGATCGAAATTGTCCAGCGTCGGCAATTTGTCGAGCTGGCGCGCGACGGCATAGCGTTCCCGATGATAGGGAGCGAAGAACTTGACGCGGTCTACCTTGGCCATGTAGGCCGGATCGAGCGGCGCGTGCATCATCACGTCCGCCGGTCCGTAGCCCAGGTAGTGGCCCTTCCAGACCATGTTGCGCAGGTCGTCCTCCATGTTTTCGTCCGCTTCGAACCACAGCGGCGACATCTTGACTCCGAGTTTTGCCGCCAGCGCCTCGGCGAGATCGACATCGACACCGTGTCCATCGTGGGAGAACGGCGCAAAGTTCTTGTAGAGGGCCACCTTGAGTATGCCGCTGTGCCGGATCTTCGCCAACGCAGACAACTCCTCGGCATTCGCCAGCGGCACCGCGAGGAATGCAAGCGCCAGGCTGCCGAGCGCTGCCGCGGCACGAATGCCCATCAGGAAACTTCGCGAAGCCACAACAGGCCATCGAATCATGGTGACACTCTCCTCGTATTCTTATCGTGCAGGCTGGCGATCATAGCAAGCCATGACGCCCGGACAGAGCCGGAGCGCGGCCACATCAATTTGCGCCGGCCAGGATCCACTTGATCAGGTTCTTCAAATCATAGTCGGGCACGCTATCCATCGGTGGCATCGGCACCTTCCCCCAGCTTCCCGATCCGCCTTTCTTGACCTTGGCCAGCAACCTGGCTTCGGCATTCTTGTCCTTCGCGTACTTCCTGGCAACCTCGCGGTAAGCCGGCCCGACGCCGCGCGTATCGACCGCGTGGCACGACAGGCAGTTTGACTTCTTGGCCAGCGCCTCCATCTCATTCGCCGGTGCCGCTGCCACTTCATGCCGGGTATCGAGATAGGAACGGACCGCCCAGATCGCCTCCTGCGACAGAATGCCTTCGAAGGGTGGCATGTACACCGCACCGTTGCGCACCTTGCCGCGCAGTACGGAGTCGCGGAAAAAGATGTCAGTCTCCTTGTCGATGTCGAGTTTGCGCAGATCAGGCGCAATTCCGCCGCTGATGGCCTCGAGACCATGGCAGCGGGCGCAGTTCTGGTTGTAGGCCGAGGTACCGACACGGATGGCCTCCTTGTCCCCGCGGTAGGGGTTTTCATCGCGTTTCTGCTCCCCCAGGGGCTTCAGTGTGCTGACGTCGACTGCCTGCGGCGTCACGTCGCCATGGGCGTAAACAACTACTGGCGAAATCAGCGAACCCGCCAACAGAGCCACCGTCGCGAGAAATCGAATCGATGCACGCATGAATGCTTTCCTCCAGGAAATAATTGGTATCGCCTGCGCAAGAACTTGGCCTGCGCTGAATCGTTGAGAGAGCACTTAGCGTGCCAAAGGCGGACTGCGCTCAGCAAGCGTTCCCATACCCGCCTGAACCACCCGCCAGGCACGAAACCTGCACTCGTTCAACCCTGTTCCCAAGATGGACTGTCGCAACTTGAAACATCGGATGTATCATTACCAAGCAGATACAACATATGGTGCGTTCCAGGAGAACGACACCAATAGCTTGGCGCGCACTTGGGGCGCAGCAAGGCCGGAGCAAGGAGATCAGTCAATGAAGCAGGCCAGTGTCAATGGCGGGCTCGCGTTCACCGCAGCGGGGAAGGCGCACGATCTGGTCCGCAATGCCGGATCTGTCCCCAGCGGACTGCTGCCTTCGGCAATCGAAATGTCATGGGCGCGCTGCCTCGGCTACGGACTGGACAACGATCAGGGTGGCGAGTTCGCTCCGCTGGAACGGGTGCTGCTGACCGAACAGATGGAAAAGAGCCGTCAGCTGCTGACCCATGCCCAGCCCGTGATGGATGTCCTCTTCGAACAGATCGTCGATACCCAGAACGTGGTGGTCCTGGCCAACAACGCCGGTTACATCCTTCACAGCTGCGGCGATCCGGAGTTTCTCACGCGGGCCGAAAAGGTCGCCTTGGCGCCGGGCGTCGAATGGTCCGAAGCCAATCGCGGTACCAATGCGATCGGCACGGCGATCGCCATCGGCGCACCGGTCGTCGTCGATGGCAGCGAGCACTTCCTTGCCGCGAATCGTTTCCTGACGTGTTCTGCGTCGCCGATCTTCGATCCCTACGGAAAACTCAGCGGCATCCTCGATGTATCCGGCGATCACCGCAGTTCAAACCGGCACACCATGGCCCTGGTGCGCATGTCGGTGCAGATGATCGAGAACCGGATGTTCGCGTCAGCGTTCAATGAAATGCTGACCCTGCGCTTTCATGCCCGGCCCGAGTTCGTCGGCACGCTTTGCGAAGGTATGGCCGCCTTCGCGGAAGATGGCACCCTGCTCTCGGCGAATCGCAATGCCTGCTTCCAGTTCGGGCAGAACCTGGAGCAGTTGCGGGGTGCCAACTTCAACGCTCTGTTTGGGCAACCGATCAGCCGCCTGCTCGACCACCTTCTGGTGCGCCCGCAGGATTCGATGGCCCTCACCCTGAGCAGCGGTGTTCGGGTGCAGGCGCGCGCCGATTTTCGTCCATCGCACCTGCGCCGGCATTCGCGCCTGGCAATCCAGAGCGAAACCGTCGCCGCGGCAGAGGTCTCCGGGCAGCCGGTTTCCCTGTCCGCGCGCCGTGGCTGCCCGATGGAGCGACTGCAGACCGGCGACCCACAGATTGATGGTGTCCTCGCCAAAGTCAAAAAGGTGATCGGCCGCGACATCCCGATCCTGATCCAGGGCGAAACCGGAACCGGCAAGGAACTACTGGCGAACGCCATCCACTGCGTCGGTCCGCGCGCGGCCAAAGCCTTCGTCGCGGTCAACTGCGCGGCGATCCCCGAGGGTCTGATTGAATCGGAACTATTCGGCTACGAGGACGGGGCCTTCACCGGCGCCCGGCGCAAGGGCAGCATCGGCCGCATCCTCCAGGCCGACGGCGGTACGCTGTTTCTCGACGAGATCGGCGACATGCCGCTCTCGCTGCAGGCCCGCCTGCTGCGTGTGCTGCAGGAGCGCGTGGTCGTGCCGCTGGGCAGTGCGAAGTCCTACCCGGTAAATATCGCCGTGATCTGCGCCACCCATCGCCGCATCCGCGACAGCGTCAGCAGCGGCCAGTTTCGCGAAGATCTGTATTTCAGGCTCAACGGGCTGACCGTGATGTTGCCGCCGCTGCGCGCGCGCACCGATCTCGACGCCCTGGTCGCTTCGCTGCTCAGGGAACTCGGCGGCGACCATCCGCCGTCCCTTGAC
>JANMTA010000260.1:0-3972 GCA_031389965.1 Betaproteobacteria bacterium | reverse complement strand
ACCTGCTCGACATGCTCGCCGAATACCAGCAGCACCCCGCGCGAACACGTCGGCGACGCCAGGGGCAGCGCCAGCGCAGGCCGATAGCCGCTCTCGGCCGCGGCCAGGTACATCGGCTGGCTGCCTTCATGCACCGCACGCACGTGGTCCTCGCAGCGCTCTCCACCCCGTGGTGCCGGCAGCGCGACCAGATCACCGTCCGCGCCGGGTATGTAGAGGATGGCCTCGATTTCCGCTCGTCGCTCAAGGAAACCGCACACGATTGCGGCGACTTGTTCCTTGGCGATGGCACCTGAAAACTCGGTCGCCATGTCATAGAGCGCACGCGTTTCATCCTCGCGTCGTGCGGCGAGCACGGCTTTTTCGCGCAGGCGGGCAGCAAGCTGGCCGATCACCAGAGCCACCGCCAGCATCACGGCGAAAGTGATCAGGTACTGGGCATCGGCCACCGCCATCGAGTAGCGCGGCGGCACGAAGAAGAAGTCGAACAGGGCGACGCCGCCGAAAGCCGCCAGGATCGCCGGCCCGCTGCCCAGCTTTGCCGCCACCAGCGCCACCACCAGCAGGAAGATCATGACGATATTGGCGGCATCGACCACGCCCTGCAGCGGCAGCGTCACCAGCGTCGCTGCCAGGCAGGCCAGTGCTGCCTTGAAATAGCCGCCACGGACAGGCGATGAATGCAGGTCGAACATGAATTCATGCTACCCGCCGAGATGTAAAAAGGGGGTAAAAATCGTCTGCTGCACCGGGCGTGCGGGCGCACGCTACTGACGGCCCGCACGCCCGGCGCGACAAAAGACGATCGCGGCGGGACAAAGCCTGGCTCGATTCGATCCCCGCAGGCCATGACGCGGGTGATATGCTCGCCGCGATGCGAAAAGGGAGCCCGCCATGCTGATCAACTGCGTCGCCTACCAGGATGGGCGCAAACTGGCCGATCTCGACATCGAAGAGATCAGCGACTACCTGGAGAAACCCGACTGCTTCGTCTGGGTCGCGCTACGCGACGCGACCGATGCCGAGCTGGAAAAAATGCGCGAGGAATTCGGGCTGCATCCATTGGCCGTCGAGGACGCCCACAACGGCCACCAGCGGCCGAAAATCGAAGAATACGGCGAAACCCTGTTCGCCGTGGTGCACCTCCTCGAACTGCAGCAGGGGGAGATCAAGCAGGGCGAGGTTGACATTTTCGTCGGCCGCAACTTCGTGCTTTCGGTGCGCAACCGCAGCGACCAGCACCTGCTCGGCGTGCGCGAGCGCTGCGAGCGCGAGCCGGAACTGCTGCGCCAGGGCGCCGGTTTCGTGCTCTACGCCATCATGGATGCCGTGGTCGATCGCTACTTCCCGCTGATCGACGCCATCGAATCGGACCTGGAAGCCGTCGAGGCGCACATCTTCGACAAGGGCATGGCGCGTACCAACATCGAACGGCTTTACCACCTCAAGGGCCGCATGGTGGCGCTGAAGCACGCCGTGGCGCCGCTCATGGAGGCCGTGGGCAAGCTCACCAGCGGCCGCGTGCCGCCGGTCTGCGCCAACAGCCGCGACTATTTCCGCGACGTCTATGACCACCTGGTGCGCATCAACGCCCAGCTCGAAACCGTGCGCGACACCATCGGCACGGCGATCCAGGTCAGCCTCTCGTCGGTCGCCATCGAGCAGAGCAATGTCGCCAAGCAACTCGCCGCCTGGGCCGGTATATTCGCCGCGGCCACCGCCTTCGCCGGTATCTGGGGCATGAACTTCAAGGCCATGCCGGAATTGCAGTGGGAATACGGCTACCCGATGGCGCTGGGTATCATCGTCAGCGTCTGCACCCTGCTCTTCCTGCGCTTCCGGCGCATGGGCTGGCTGTGAACGGCGCCCGCCGGGCCGCCTCGGATGCGGCCGGCAAAAGTTATGCGACGCGGTATACCCTGGTGGGACGGCGCCTTCGATGCACACCCGGACATTCACAGCAAAAGTGCCGCTGTCCCCTGCCGTAATCCGCGCGACACTAACGGACGCTGCACTCCCATTCGCCGCCACGGCCGGGGCCGACGGGCAGGGAAACCGGGCCTTCAGCCTGCAGGGGCAGTAACACGCGTATCGCGTTCGCCGGTGTCACCTTTTCGCCGGGCATCGTCAGACCCGGCACAAACAGGAACTCGCCAACCCCGACCGCGGTCTCGCCGACCGAATTGCGCGCGAAGATAGTGCCTTCGGTTACGTCGAGATGCAGGCCGTTGCGCGGCGGCTGCCCGCTGGAGGATGCAATGCCCGCGCAGTCGTTGGCGCAATAGAGCACCCCGAAGCGTGTACCACGAATGCCGATGGTGGCGGTCGGCGTGGCGATACGGTAACTGGCGGGGTTGCGGCGGGCAAGCAGCCCCGTGACGGCGCGCAGACCGCCCTTGATCAGGCTGCTCGCAAATCCGTCCTGCGCCGGCTGGTTCTCGTCCGAGCGCAGCGTATCGATGCGCTTATCGTGCCATTCCGGCCAGAGTCACTTTCAGGCGTGTTTGGCCGCAGCGCCGGCCAGGCCATCAAACAGGCAGATCGTGGATCAGGCGACGAGTGCCGCGTCCGGAATGACGATCCGGGCCATGTGACGGCACCAATAGTCGGCGCTGGCGGAACGGCGCTGCGTATAATTCGCGGCCTTTGAGAAAACTGCGGCATGCCGCATCCCATGAAGTCCCTGCTGTCGCTCCCCGCGCTGCCTAAACCCGGTCAACGCTTCGATCTGCCGCCTCTCGCCGCCTCCGCCGATGCGCTGGCGCTGGCGCAGCTTGCCCGGCCCGGCAAGCTGCTGGCAGTAGTGACGGCGAGCCCGCTCGAAGCCCAGCGCCTGACCGAGGAAATCGTCTGGTTCGCGCCCGAGCTGCGCGTGCATCTGCTGCCGGACTGGGAAACCCTGCCCTACGACAGCTTCTCGCCGCACCATGACCTGATTTCGGAACGGCTGGCCACCCTGTACGCCGTCTCGCGCAATGAATGCGAGGTGCTGATCGCCGCCGCCTCGACCGCGGTCACGCGGCTGGCGCCCCCCGCCTTTCTCGCCGGCCACACTTTCTTCATGAAGAAGGGCGAGCGGCTCGACATCGCCAAGCTGCGCGCGCAACTGACCGTGGCCGGCTACCAGCATGTGACCCAGGTCGTCGCCGCCGGCGAATACAGCGTGCGCGGCGGACTGGTGGACCTGTTCCCGATGGGCACGCAACTGCCCTACCGCATCGAACTGTTCGACGACGAAGTGGAAACCATCCGCAGCTTCGACGTCGATAGCCAGCACAGCCTGTATCCCGTGCCGGAAATCCGCCTGCTGCCGGCGCGCGAGTTCCCCGCCGGCGACGCCGGCCGCACCATCTTCCGTCAGCGCTTCCGCGAAACCTTCGAGGGCGATGCCTCGCGCATCAGCCTGTACAAGGATGTCTCGAACGGCATCCTGCCCGCCGGCATCGAGTACTACCTGCCGCTGTTCTTCGAAGCCACGGCGACGCTGTTCGACTACCTGCCCGCAGATGCCACGCTGCTGCTGCACGGCGACGTGCCCGGCGCGATTGCCGAGTTCTGGACCGACACCCAGGGCCGCTACAAAATGCTCGGCGGCGACCGCGCCCGTCCGGTGCTGCCGCCGGCAGACCTGTTCCTGCGCGACGAGGAATTCTTTGTCGCGGCCAAGCTGCTGCCGCAGTTGTCCCTGAAAGTTATGCAAAGCGGTATCCCCTTGCGGGACGGCGATGGTGGTACGGCGACCCTGCCCGCACTGGCGGTGAACCGCAAGGCCGACGACCCGCTTGCGGCGCTGCGCAGCTTTCTCGGCTTGCATGCCGGCCGCTTACTGCTGCTGGCGGAGTCGCCGGGACGCCGCCAGACGCTGGCCGACTACCTCGCCGAGTACGGTCTGGCGCCCGCGCCCTGCGCCGACTTCGCCGGCTTCCTCGCCAGCGAATCGCGCTTCATGCTCGGCGTCGGCCCGCTCTCGGG
>JANMTA010000122.1:0-17705 GCA_031389965.1 Betaproteobacteria bacterium | reverse complement strand
AGGCTGACCAGCAGGTCGAGGCAGGCAATCGCCGCGGCGCCGGCGCCGGAACAGACCAGCTTGATCTTGGCGATGTCCTTGTTCACCACGCGCAGGCCGTTCAAAATGGCGGCGCTGGCGATGATCGCCGTGCCATGCTGGTCGTCGTGGAAGACCGGGATCTTCATCCGCTCGCGCAGCTTGGACTCGACGTAGAAGCATTCCGGCGCCTTGATGTCCTCGAGGTTGATGCCGCCGAAGGTCGGCTCCAGCGAAGCGATGATATCGACCAGTTTGTCGGGGTCGTTCTCGGCGACTTCGATGTCGAACACATCGATGCCGGCGAACTTCTTGAACAGCACGCCCTTGCCTTCCATCACCGGCTTGCCGGCCAGCGGACCGATATTGCCCAGGCCCAGCACGGCGGTGCCGTTGCTTATGACGGCGACCAGATTGGCGCGCGAGGTGTATAGAGCGGCGGTCGCAGGATCACGCACGATCTCGTCGCAGGCGGCGGCGACCCCCGGCGAATAGGCCAGCGACAGATCCCCCTGGTTGTTCAGTGCCTTGGTCGGGGTGACCGCGATCTTGCCCGGGCTCGGGTTGCGGTGATATTCAAGCGCCGCGGCGCGGATGCGTTCATCCATGAAAAGCTCCTCCAATATTTTCGTCGAACCCAATTGTATCGCCGTGTCGCCAGCGCCGACTCTTTCGAATCAACCGCTTTGGTTGCCGCCTCGGCGCTTGACTCCAGCAGAACCGGCGTCGGCTTTCGCCTAAACTGGATTTTTTCTGCAATTCATTTTTTGCATCGCGGTACACGATGATCTGCCGACTCGAAGATCGCTGACCAGCGCCATTTGGCGCACGTCAGGGTGCCGCGTGCAACAGTCGATTGTGGGATAATTGCCGGCTCATTTAGCTTCACGGTCGGGCCAACCCGCCCCTCGCCGTGGACTGCCGGAAGCCCCGTGATCACCACCCTTCGATCGCCGGCTGACCGGCGCGAATTTAAATCAGAGTGGAGATTTTCGCGTCATGACACAGACCAACACTGTTCTGCCCCCTGCCCATGTCAAACACGCCAGGCTGAGCGCCTGGGTTGCCGACGTTGCGGCGCTCACGCAACCGGAAAGCGTCGTCTGGTGCGACGGCTCGCTGGAGGAGGCAGATCGCCTGTTTGCGCAGATGGTCGCCGGCGGCACCATGATCAAGCTGAATCCGGCAAAGCGAAAGAACTCCTACCTCGCCCTGTCCGACCCCTCCGACGTCGCCCGCGTCGAAGACCGCACCTACGTCTGCACTTCGGATGCCGAAGATGCAGGCCCCAACAACAACTGGGAACATCCGGACACGATGAAGGACACCCTGCGCGGCCTGTTCAAGGGTTGCATGCGCGGGCGCACCATGTACGTCATCCCGTTCTCGATGGGCCCGATCGGCTCGCCGATTGCGCATATCGGCATCGAACTGTCCGACAGCCCCTACGTGGTGGTCAACATGCGCATCATGACCCGCATGGGTCGTGCGGTGCTCGACCAGCTCGGCAGCGATGGCGTCTTCGTCCCCTGCCTGCACAGCGTCGGGCATCCTCTCGAAGCGGGGCAGGCCGACGTCAAGTGGCCGTGCAACAAGACCAAGTACATCTGCCATTTCCCGGAAACCCGCGAGATCTGGTCTTTCGGTTCCGGCTACGGCGGCAACGCGCTGCTGGGCAAGAAGTGCTTCGCGCTGCGCATCGCCTCGACCATGGCCCGCGACGAAGGCTGGCTGGCCGAGCACATGCTGATCCTGGGCGTCGAATCTCCCGACGGCGAGAAGTCCTACGTCGCCGGCGCTTTTCCATCGGCCTGCGGCAAGACCAACTTCGCCATGCTGATTCCGCCCGAAAGCCTCGGCGGCTGGAAGGTCACCACGGTCGGCGACGACATTGCCTGGATCAAGCCGGGCAAGGATGGCCGTCTTTACGCGATCAATCCCGAAGCGGGCTTTTTCGGCGTCGCCCCGGGTACCAGCGAGAAAACCAATTTCAACGCCATGGCGACGTTGAAGGAAAACGTGATCTTCACCAACGTCGCCCTGACCGACGACGGCGATGTCTGGTGGGAAGGCATGAGCAAGGAGCCCCCCGCGCACTGTATCGACTGGCAGGGCCAGGACTGGACGCCGCAATCCGCCAAGGAAACCGGGCGCAAGGCCGCCCATCCCAATTCGCGCTTCACGGCACCGGCGAGCCAGTGTCCGTCGATCGACCCGGAATGGGAAAATCCCGCCGGCGTGCCAATCTCCGCCTTCATCTTCGGCGGCCGCCGCTCCACCACGGTGCCGCTGGTGTTCGAGGCCTTCAACTGGAACTACGGCGTTTATATGGCGGCGACCCTTGGCTCGGAAACCACGGCCGCAGCAGCCGGCGCGCAAGGCGTGGTGCGCCGTGATCCGTTCGCCATGCTGCCTTTCTGCGGCTACCACATGGGCGACTACTTCAACCACTGGCTGCGCATCGGCCACCAGGTCGAACACGCGCCGCGCATCTTCACCGTCAACTGGTTCCGTCAGGATGCCGAAGGCAACTTCATGTGGCCCGGCTTCGGCGAGAACATGCGCGTCCTGAAGTGGGTCGTCGGGCGCTGCAGCGGCAAGGCGGATGCGAAGCAGACCGCACTGGGCTGGATGCCGCGTTTCGAGGATCTCGACTGGAGCGGCAGCGAAGATGTCAGCAAGGCGCAGTTCGAGCATCTCACCGCGGTGGACACCACTGCCTGGCGCGAGGAACTGAAACTGCACGGCGAATGGTTCGACAAGCTCAAGAGTCGCATGCCGCGCTCCCTGACCCTCAAGCGCGAACTGTTCGAACTGGCGCTGGTAGATTGATTGGTCTGACGCCGCGCCAATTCAAGGCAGGCGCACCAAAACCCTGCGCGCGCAACAAGCCTTGGTCATCCCTTGGCCATGGAGCAGGGGCCGGGGAATGAGCCGATCAAAAGTCGGCGCTGGCGATACGGCGAACCCCGAGCGGCCGCCCCTGCTTCGCGCACGGCGGCCGTTGTTTTTGGAGAACGGAATGAACCTTGCCGCACGGATGGCACAGATCGCGCCCTTCCACGTCATGGAGTTGATGGCGCGCGCACAGGCGCTGGAAGCCGAGGGCAGGTCGATCATTCATCTTGAGGTCGGCGAACCCGACTTCGCCACCGCCGGGCCGATTCTTGAGGCGGCCCAGCGCTTTCTTTCCGGCGGCCACGTCCATTACACGGCGGCATTGGGCCTGTCGCAGCTGCGTGAGGCAATCAGCGGCCACTATTACGCGCGCTACGGACTTGAGATTTCTCCGGCCCGGATCATCGTCACCGCCGGTGCATCGGGTGCGCTGCTGCTGGCACTGGGCGTGCTGGTCGATCCTGGTGACGAATGGCTGCTGCCCGATCCTGGCTATCCCTGCAACCGGCATTTCATCCGCCTGCTGGAAGGCAAACCGGTTTCGCTGGCAGTGAATGCGGCATCGAACTACCAGCCCACGGCCGCGCAACTGGCCGCTTCCTGGACCGACAAAAGCAAAGGGCTGCTGCTGGCCTCGCCGGCGAATCCGACGGGCACCCTGCTCGATTCCCAAACAATGGCCGTACTCGCCGGCATCGTCGCGCAGCGCGGCGGCACCCTGCTGGTGGACGAGATTTATCACGGACTGACCTACGGCGTTGAAGCCGTGTCCGCGTTGACCATCAGCGACGAGGTGTTTGTCATCAACAGCTTTTCCAAATACTTCGGCATGACGGGCTGGCGCCTGGGCTGGCTGGTAGCGCCCGACCGCTATGTACGCGAAATCGAGAAGCTGGCGCAAAACCTCTATATCGCCCCATCGACGGTAGCCCAGCATGCCGCCCTGGCCGCATTTCACCCCGAAACCAGGGCCATTCTGGAATCCCGTCGGGAGGAATTTTCGCGGCGAAGGGATGTACTCCTGCCCGGCCTGCGCACGTTGGGCTTCAAGATCGAAGCAGAACCCCAGGGAGCCTTTTACGTGTATGCCGACAGCAGCGCGCTGGGGACCGACAGCGATCACCTTGCCCGGCAGTTGCTCAGCGAAGCCGGCGTCGCGGCGACCCCGGGTCTCGACTTCGGCACCAATGCCCCGCGAACTCACATGCGCTTTGCCTACACCATCGAGCGGAGTCGCATCGAGGAAGGGCTTGCCCGTATGGCGGTGGTACTGGGTTCCGGATAAAAGAAAGCGCGTGCCGAGTTAACAGCACGCGCTTGCTATCCACCGGGCACCGCGATCAGCCCCGGGGGACTGATCGCAAGCCGGTGCTACCGTCAGGGACGGGAGCCGGTGGGAAACGGCCAAGCTGCCGCCGGATTCAGCGACGACTTGATGCCGGGAGCAGCTGCGGTCGAAGGTGCTGCGGCAGCAGGCTTCGCAGCCGGCTTCTTGGCAGCGGGCTTCTTTGCAGCGGCAGGCTTCTTGGCAGCCGGCTTCTTTGCAGCAGCCGGTTTCTTTGCAGCAGCCTTCTTGGCGGCAGGCTTTTTGGCAGCCGGCTTCTTGGCAGCAGCCTTTTTGGCAGCCGGCTTCTTGACAGCAGCCTTCTTGGCAGCAGGCTTCTTCGCAGCAGGCTTCTTGGCAGCCGGCTTCTTGGCGACAGCCTTCTTCGCAGCGGGTTTGGCAGCAGCCTTCTTCGGCGCAGCTTTCTTCGCAGCGGGCTTGGCAGCCGCCTTCTTTACAGCCGGCTTTTTGGCAGCTGGCTTCTTCGGGGCCGCAGACTTCTTAGCGGCGGGCTTAGCCGCTGCCTTCTTTGCGGCCGGCTTCTTGGCTTTCTTGGTATCAGCCATGTTGAACCTCCTTAACAAATTAACAGGAAAGAACCACCACTACTTTTTACTGCAACCCGTCTGGGCTAGCACGGATTATCCAACGCTCCGATGCAATCGAAAGCGACGAATTCCTCACGTTTATCCGCCTATCACTTCGTTTTGAAACCGCGGATGACAAACGCACAAACAATCAATCATCATATTTCCAAATACAGTAATCGAGTGCGAGACCCGACTGGCACTCGATTGCGCGAGCCCCAAAACCATTGGCCAGCGGTGCATGAGAGCAACGGACGAACGAATACCCATCCGGCCTTTGCCCCCGACGAGCGGTTGTTTGAATCTGCGGAGCGCATGATTTGCGGAGGAAAGAAGCAGGCCCTGATTCATGGCCATGTCGACAGAAGACAGTTGGGCAACCCCGTTGAGGTCGGTTGAATACGCGCCCGAGTCTTCCTGCATTCAGATCTCCCGTCTTTGCGTCATGAAGCCGGTGATGACCGGGACGTTGTGGCAGCGCATCGTCCCTTCTGCATAGCGACCTACTATATCTAGTAGGTCAACACTGTTTCTGCACTAATTGTAGTGGTTGCATTTTTTTACTGCAAGAGTTTTTTGATGCTGACGCAAAAATAAACGTTGCTGGCTTGCGACACTCACCTGCTTGCGTCATGCACCCGATGCCAATCAAAGCGTGGACCGGGATCAGTCTTGCGCCCGGGCGCAATATCACTGTGACCGACCACCGCCTCGATCGAAAAGCGGCGGCGCAGGTTGGCGAGCAGACGGTTGAGGGCCAGGTACTGAACGTCCTCAAAAGGCAATTCGTCACAGCCCTCAAGTTCAATCCCAAGAGAAAAATTGTTGCAGCTCTCTCGCCCTATCCAACTCGAGATGCCTGCATGCCAGGCCCGGCCGGAGCAGGGAACAAACTGGATCAGTTCGCCGTCGCGGCGCACCAGAAAATGGGCCGACACCCGCAGGTCCCGTATTTCACGGAAATAGGGATGCGCCTCGGGATCAAGGCAATTGGTAAACAGCTGGATGATCTCCGGTCCCCCGAATTCCCTGGGCGGCAAACTGATGGCGTGGATAACGATCAGTCGAATCGACTCATTCTCGGGCCGCTCGTCAAAATTCGGCGACGGCACCCGTCGCGCGTCCGGCAACCAGTCGGCGACGTCACTCGGGTCCGGCAGTTGCTTCACTCGTTCATTCCCAATCGCGCCATACGATAGCGCAAGGAACGGAAAGTTACGCCGAGCAATCTTGCGGCAGCCGTGCGATTGTTGTTTGACTGATTGAGTGCATCAAGAATGGCCTGGCGCTCCTCATGATCGAGGTGATCCTGCAGGGAACCCCCGGCTGTCGAGGTGGAAATCCCAGGCAGTTGGGCCGGCGCCAAATTCAGATCAACCGCGTCAATGCAATCCCCGGCCATCAATGCCAGGGCCCGCTCCAGAACATTCTCGAGTTCCCGCACGTTGCCCGGGAAGGGATAGCTTTGCAATGCCTCGAGTGCGTGAACCGTCAGCGGTGGCGGAGTCAAACCGGCCGTCCGCGCCAGTCGCTCCAGAATGCGCAGCACCAGCGTTGGAATATCGTCGCGACACTCCCTCAAAGCCGGCATCCGCAGCTCAATGACATTGAGCCGATAGAAGAGGTCCTGGCGGAATCGTCCCTGCTCGACCAGCGTCTTGAGATCCTGATGCGTGGCGCAGATGATACGCACATCGACGCCTTCCTCGCCGGTGGCCCCGACCTTGCGCACGCGCTTCTCCTGAATCGCTCGCAGCAGCTTGACCTGCATCGTCAGCGGCAGCTCCGCCACCTCGTCGAGAAACAGAGTGCCGCCGTCGGCGACCTGAAAGAAGCCCTCGCGATCGTCGCTGGCGCCGGTGAACGCTCCCTTGCGGTAACCGAAGAACTCGCTTTCCATCAGGTTCTCGGGAATCGCCCCACAATTTACCGGCACAAAAGCACGATCACGGCGGGCACCCAGATTGTGGATCAGCCGCGCCGCCAGTTCCTTGCCGCTACCCGACTCACCCGTGATATGGACCGGCGCCTGACTTCGCGCCACCCGGTCAATCAGCCGGCGCACCTGCTCGATCGCAGGCGAGTCGCCAAGCAGACCGGACTCGCCACTCATGTCGCCGGCAGGATCCGGACTGGGCAAGTCCAACGCCGATTTGACCATGCCCCGCAACTGCTCGAGCGAAACCGGCTTGGCGATGTAATCGAATGCGCCGGCTTTGAGTGCGGACACTGCATTCTCGGTGCTGCCATGTGCAGTAATCACCGCCACCGGCAAGTCGGCCACGGTCTCGGCGATATGGCGTACCAGATCCAGTCCCTCGCCATCGGGCAGGCGCATGTCGGTCAGACACAATTGGTAGCGTTGGCTGGCCAGCATACGGCGCGCCTCGGCGAGAGATCCGACGCAATCTGCCAGCAGGCCCATACGCGCTAGAGTGAGGTCGAGCAACTCGCGGATATCCGCTTCGTCGTCCACGACCAACACTCGCTTCTTTTCGCCGTTACCGCGCGGGCGCCGTTCATTCTTCATTGACATGCGAGTCCCTCGGCCAGGATTCGGAAATGGGCACCCGGTGCCTCGTCCAGCAGTTCGAGACTGGCGCCACTCGCCTCGCACAACTCCCGTGCGATATACAGGCCCAAGCCGGTACCGGCACCGTGCGTGGTAAAAAAAGGCTCGAACACCTGATTGCGCTGCGCCTCATCGACTCCCGGCCCATCATCGATAATATGCAACTCCACCCTGTTCGCCGTGGCGGCTGCCCTCGCCTCCAGTCGTACTGCTCCATCTGCTGCGCTGGCATGGCGCAACGCGTTTCCCAGGAGATTCCACAGCACGCGATAAAGATGGCCCCGATCAAAACGCAGTTCGACGTCCAGCTCGCCGATCTGCATGCGCCTGCCGGCCGATGCATCGTGCAGAGCCAGTTCCTCAAGAAACCCGGAAAGGAAAGCCTGCCAACGCAGGGCTTCAGGTTGCGCGCGATCGCGGCGGCCAAGTTCCAGCACCTCGGTCACCAGCCTATTCAAGCGCCGGGTATTGTCATGGATGATCCGGGCCAGACGCTGATGCAAAGGATCGCTGTCCTCCTCGGCCAGCAATTCGGCGGCATGACTGATGGCCGCCAGCGGATTGCGAATCTCGTGCGCCATATTGGCGGTAAGTCGTCCAAGTGCAGCAAGCTTCAACTGCTGCGCCTGGGACTGCACCCGCTCCATATCTTCCAGGTAAATCAGGGCATGCCCCCCCAGTTCGGCTGAAGGCATATAGCGTACGCGCAACAGGGGCCCGCTTTCCTGTCGCAACATCTCCACCATTTCGACGGGCTGTGCGCTCCACACCCGGAAGCGATCGGCCAGCCCGCAGGAAAAGGTCGTCAGTTCGGCACCGGCCGCTGGCTGCACCCCGAGCAAGGTCTCGGCGCGCGGGTTGAGCAATCGCACATGCCCTTCGCCATCGACCACCAATACACCATCCTCCATATCGCGAATGATCCGCTCGCTGATTCGCAACTGGTCGTTTAGCTCCCGCCCCCGATCCCGCGCCAAGGTTTCGTTGGCAACCACCCGCTGCGCCAGCAACCGGGCAATGATCGCAGTAGCAAAAAAGGCAATGCAGATAATCCCGGTACGCACGAAGTCAGCCGGGTCAGCTTCCAGCGCCAGCGCGCGCCAGCTTTCCTCGAGCAGCATCGCCACCGAGGCCAAAGCGGCGTAAAACAAAGTCATCCGCCCCTGCCCCACCAGCGCGGCACCGGCAACTACCACCAGCAGCAGCATGGCGATGCCACTCTTCTGTCCACCGCTGGCGAACATCATCAGCGTCAAAGCCGCGATGTCGACCGCCACCTGCACAGAAAGCTGAAGATTGAAGCGGCGCGGCCTGCGCAGCAATACGACCAGAAACCCAACGGACAGCAGAAGGTATACCGCGGCGACGCGACCAAACAGTCGAGGATCCTGCGTGCCGAGACTGACCGTATCGCCAAAAAGGAACGCTATGACCAGAAACAGCGCGGCGATCGACAAGCGGTAAATCGTGAAAAAGCGCAGCGAACGCCAGAAGGAGTCGATTGCGTCGGTTTCCTGCGGCAGCAGACTCTGCATGCTCAAGGCCGAGTTCCCAGCCGTCGATGGTCTTCGCAACAGTAATCCTGCCCGGCTTCGCTTATCGACTCGGCACGCGGGAAATGCACTCCGCAATGCGCACATCGCGTCATTGGCTCGGACATGCCTGTTGTCGGTGGGGGCTTGCCGCGTCGGTTCGATGCGCGTACCAGTGCATAGATCACGGCGAGCACAACAATGAAAAGCAGAAACTTTGCCACGGCCTTCAGCCCCCCGCAGCAAAAAGCGGTTGGTCGGGGCGAGAGGATTCGAACCTCCGACTCCTGCGTCCCGAACGCAGTACTCTACCAGGCTGAGCTACGCCCCGACGGCAAGTTGGTGGCAAGGAAAGACATTGCGGGAACGGGCTCAGAATTTCGGCTCGGGAAGTCATCCTTGCAAACATCGCAGTGATCAAAAACTTCTTTGCACCGCGAAGTCTGCCAATTGTAGCAGCGTTTCCCTGAACTTTGATTCCGCTAACGGCGCCAGCGCCGCCTTGGCCATTCCGGCCTCTTCGACCCCGTGTCGATGTGCGACATCAAGAGCACCGCTGGACCTTACCGCCGCTAGTACTTCAGCGAAACGGTCGCCACTGGCGTTTTCGATTGCCTCGCGGGCCAGGGCCGCCTGCTGCGGCGTGCCGTGCTGGATGACATGAATCAACGGCAGGGTCGGCTTGCCTTCGGCCAGATCGTCACCCAGATGCTTGCCGGTTTCAGCTTCCTGCCCCGAGTAGTCGAGTACGTCATCGATCAACTGGAATGCAGTGCCCAGGTGCATGCCATAGTCCGCCAGCGCTGTCTCGACCTGCGGGCTCGCGTCGCCGAGAATCGCACCCAGCCGGCCGGCAGCTTCGAACAGCTTGGCGGTCTTGTAGCGGATGACCCGCAGATAGTCCGTGACCCCGATATCGGCGTTGCGGCAGTTCATCAATTGCAGCACTTCGCCTTCAGCAATGATATTGGTCGCATCGGCCAGCACCTGCATAACACGCATGCTGCCGACACCGACCATGATCTGGAAGGCGCGCGAATAAAGGAAATCGCCTACCAGCACGCTGGCCGGGTTGCCGAACACCGCGTTGGCGGTATCGCGACCGCGGCGCAGCGACGACTCGTCGACCACATCGTCATGCAACAGTGTCGCGGTGTGAATGAACTCGACCACTGCCGCCAACTCGTGATGGCGGGTGCCCGAGTAACCGCAGGCGCTGGCGGAAAGCAGCACCAGCGCCGGGCGCATGCGCTTGCCCCCCGCCGAGATGATGTACTCGGCAACCTGGCGAACCAGCACCACGTCCGAATGCAGCCGCACCCGAACGACGGCGTCAACCGCGCGCATATCGGCGTCAATCGGGGCATACAGGCTGGCGAAGTCCACGGCGAATTTAAGTGTCCATGCAAAGGAGCGATGTTAGGCGGCGCCTCTGCCGGCGTCAACGCGGAATCGGTCGGGGGCAGGTCTCGACATCGCATTTGCGCGTCGACCTCCCCATTCCTGGAAAGAAGCGCAAAGTCGGGCCCGGTTGATGACATTCACAATTCGTCAGTGCGTTGGCGCAGCGGGATTTTCCCTTATACTCAGTGCTTGATGCAATTGCCCGTCGCCGTTGATTTTCCAGTGTTTTTACTGCACTCATTGCCAGCTGACATGACAGCCACATTATGACAGAGCCAAAACTTCCGGCCTCTCCAACAAGCCAGGCAGCGTGGTCGGGCCGCTTTGCGGAGCCCGTTTCCGATCTCGTCAAACGTTACACCGCCTCGGTATTCTTCGATCGACGCATGTGGCGGCAGGACATTCGGGCTTCACTCGCACATGCACGGATGCTTGCCGGTCGGGGCATCATCGCCTCTTCCGATCTGCAGGCCATCGAGCAGGGCATGGCAAGCATTACCAGCGAAATCGAAGCCGGCAGTTTCAACTGGAATCTCGACGACGAGGACGTTCATCTCAACATCGAAAAGCGCCTCACCGCACTCGTCGGTGACGCCGGCAAGCGCCTGCACACCGGTCGCTCGCGCAACGACCAGGTGGCTACGGACATCCGGCTCTGGCTGCGCGACACGATCGACGATATCGACGGCCTGCTGCGCAATTTCCAGACGGCGCTGCTCGACATGGCGGAAGTCCACGCCGACACGCCTCTGCCCGGCTTCACGCATTTGCAGGTGGCGCAACCGGTGACCTTCGGCCATCACCTGCTGGCCTATTTCGAAATGCTGCGTCGTGACCGCGAACGTTTTGCCGACTGCCGTCGCCGCGTCAATCGCCTGCCGCTGGGTGCGGCTGCACTGGCCGGCACCACTTTCCCCATTGACCGCGAAGCCGTGGCGCGCGAACTCGGCTTCGAGTCGGTCTGCGAGAATTCGCTGGACGCAGTTTCCGACCGCGATTTCGCCATCGAATTCTGTGCCGCTGCGGCGCTGGTGATGACCCATGTCTCGCGTTTTTCCGAAGAGCTGATCCTGTGGATGAGCCCGCGCATCGGGTTCATCGATCTGGCCGACCGCTTCTGCACCGGCTCGTCGATCATGCCGCAGAAGAAGAACCCGGACGTGCCGGAACTGGCGCGCGGCAAGACCGGCCGCGTCTTCGGTCATCTGATGGGCCTGCTCACATTGATGAAGGGCCAGCCGCTGGCCTACAACAAGGACAACCAGGAGGACAAGGAGCCCTTGTTCGACACGGCCGACACGCTGATCGACACCCTGCGTATTTTTGCCGACCTGGTGCCGGGCATTCGCGTCATACCGGAAGCCATGGCCGCTGCATTGCGTCAGGGCTATGCCACCGCGACGGACCTGGCCGATTATCTGGTCAAAAAAGGGCTTCCATTCCGCGATGCGCATGAAGTGGTCGCCCGCGCCGTACGCGCCTGCGAAGTGCGTGGCTGCGACCTGCCGGATCTGAGCTTGGCCGAACTGCGTTCATTCTCGCCACTGGTGGGCGAAGATGCATTCGCCGTGCTGACCGTGAGCGGATCGCTCGCCGCCCGCGACCACCTTGGCGGCACCGCACCTGCCCAGGTAAGGGCCGCAATCGCCCGGTCACGCGTGCGGCTCTGACCCGATGGCAATTCCGGAACGCATCGGCAAGTACGAGATTCGCAGCAAGCTCGGTGAAGGCGCCACCTCCATCGTCTACCTCGGCTACGACCCCTTCGCCGAACGCGAAGTGGCGGTCAAGGCCATCTTCCCCGAAGTGCTGCGCGACAAGGAGCGGGGCAAGCTCTACCGCAATCTGCTGATGACCGAGGCTTCGCTGGCTGGCAAACTGATGCATCCGCACATCGTGCAGATTTTTGATGCCGTGCTGGCCGAAGACCAAAGCTACATTGTCATGGAGTATGTCAAGGGCGGCACGCTGGAGCCCTTCTGCACTCCGAGCACCCTGCTGCCGGTCGACCGGCTGGTGGAGATGATTTTCAAGTGCACCCGCGCGCTCGACTACGCCTTCCGCGCCGGCATTACCCACCGCGACATCAAACCGGCCAACATCCTGCTGGTCAATGCCGGCGACAGCGACGAACGGGTCAGCGGCGACATCAAGATATCCGATTTCGGCGCGGCGATGATGAACACTGGAGAGCAAACCCGCACCCAGGTATCGGGTGTCGGTTCACCGGCCTACATGTCGCCGCAGCAGGTGCGCGACATAACACTCAATCACCAGACCGACATCTATTCCCTGGGAGTGGTGATGTACCAGTTGCTTACCGGGCGGCTGCCATTTCAGTCGAGTTCCAATTACGGCATGATCTATCAGATCTGCAACACCGATCCGCCGCCGCCGTCGACTTTTCGCACCGACATGCCGATCAGCCTCGATGCCGTGGTCGCCCGCGCCATGCAAAAGGAGGTCGAGGCGCGTTACCTGACGTGGGAAGAGTTTTCGCACGATCTCGCCCAGTCATTCCGCAACAAGCAGCTTTCGGCACAACGCCAGGCCTTTCCGGACAGCGAGAAGTTCGAAGCACTGCGGGCGTTGGGTTTCTTCAACGAGTTCTCCGATGTCGATTTATGGGAGGTGGTGCGCTTCTCGCGCTGGGACGAAGTGGCCGCCGGTACCGTGATCGTGAGGGACGGCGAGCGCGGGGATTTCTTTGCTTTCCTGCTCGATGGCGAATTGACGGTATCGAAGAGCGGACACTCGCTGGGAGCGCTGGTGGCGGGGGAGTGCTTTGGCGAAATGGCCATCATCCGCCGCGGCGAGCACACGCGGGGCGCGGACGTGGTGGCGCAGACCGTCACCCGCGTCGTGACCATTTCCGCGCAGGCGCTGCAACACGCCTCGGATGCATGCCGGATGCATTTCTATCAGGGCTTTCTCGACGTCATCGCCGGTCGTCTGGCCGACGCCAATGCCCGCCTGGCCTCGCTTTGACCCCCGGGGTCGACGCCGGGTTTGACTCCATTGCGGCGGCGATCGGCGGCCGCACGGGAATTCCGTTCACGGCCTTGTCGGTCAAGCCCGTCAGTGGCGGCTCGATTCATCGCGCATGGCATCTCGCTGACGGCTTCCGCCACTATTTTGTAAAGACCAGCGGGATCGCTGCGGCGCCGATGTTCGCCGCCGAAGCACAAGGCTTGCAAGCACTGTCCGCCGCCGCCGTAGTGCCAACGCCGACTTTCATCACCCTGGGGCAGACCGGAACCGAGGCCTTTCTGGTGCTCGAGTATCTTGAACTGGCGCCACTGGATCAGGCTGGAGGAGCCATGCTCGGTGCGGCGATGGCGCAACTGCATCGCATCACCGGGGAGTCTTTCGGCTGGACGACGGACAATTTCATCGGCCCCACCCCACAGCAGAACACGCTGCATCCAGGCTGGCCCTACTTCTTCGGCGAACGCCGGCTGCGGCCGCAGCTGCAGCTCGCGCTGCAAAACGGCATGGAGCGGACGCTGGTGACCAAAGGCTACGGCGTCATTGAGCGCATCGGCAGTCTCTTCATCGATTACCGGCCGGCACCAAGCCTGCTGCATGGCGACCTGTGGTCGGGCAATGCAGCGCAGACCGGCGGTGGCGTCCCGGTAATTTTCGACCCGGCCTGCTACTACGGCGACCGCGAGGCGGACATTGCCATGGCAGAACTGTTCGGCGGTTTTCCCATCAGCTTTCATGCCGCCTATCGCGCCGCGTGGCCGCTCGACCCGGGTTACGAGGCGCGCAAGCCGCTATATAACCTGTACCACATCCTCAACCACTTCAACCTGTTCGGCAGCGCCTATCTGGGCCAGGCGCAGCGCATGATCGAGCGGCTGCTGGCCGAACTGGAGCGATGATTTACGCGGCGTTGACGATCGGTTCCAGCTGCTTTTGCAGTTCGCCCGACTGATACATCTCCGTCATGATGTCGCTGCCGCCGACAAACTCGCCGCCGATATAGAGCTGCGGCACGGTCGGCCAGTTGGCGTAGTCCTTGACGCCCTGACGCGCGTCCGGATCGCTCAGTACATCGACCGTCACAAGATTCTTGACGCCGCATGCCTGCAGAATCTGGATTGCACGCGCGGAAAAGCCGCACTGCGGAGCCTGCGGCGTACCCTTCATGTAGAGCACCACCGGGTTGCCGGTAACGGTATCGTGAATTTTCTGCCTGATGTCCATGATAGATTCCAAAAAAATAGTTGAGTAAATAAGTCGGGATATTTTAGCGGGATGAGTACCCGCCGGTCAAGCGGCGCTGGACCGACGGGCGCGGGTCGGCGAGCAGCCGGACCCTTTCTGTCCAAGCCGCGTCTCCGCGTCATTCGGGTTGCCGTCAGAATCCAGGTTTCTCGAGCCGGATCAGGCGAAGCCAGCCCGAGGCCAGCGCCGCCTCGTTCGATTTCACTTCAAGGCCGTCGACCGCATCCAGCACATCTTCGAAAACCACGTCCAGACGTGTCGCAACATGGCGCGTCAGCGGATTGAGCAGGCGCTTCCAGCCGGCTTCACCCCGGCGCAGGAACTTGTCGAATACCAGCAAAGCCCCGCCGGGCTTCAATACACGCACTGCCTCGGCCAGGCAAAGAGTCGGCGCCGGCACCACGGCGAGAATCAGGTGCAGTACCGCGGTGTCGAAGCAGGCATCATGAAAAGGCAGGCGCTGGACGTCGCCGCGCAAGGGAATGAAGTGCAGACCGGCGGTACGCGGACGGGCACGCTTGAGCATGGCGGCTGTCAGGTCGATCCCGACATATCGATGCTGCGTCGGCAAATGGGGCAGATCGAGTCCCGTACCGACACCCAACAGCAGCACGTCGCGCGGCGGTACGTCCGCCAGGGCCGCGAGACTGCGCTTGCGCGCGCCGCGCGTGGCGGCGGTGACGATCGCATCGTAAAACGGCGCAAGCAGCGTGTAGCTGTGTTTCAGACTCAATGCAGCACGCGCGGCATGGACAGCACGAATTCGGCAATCGGCGCCGCGAACTGCACGCCATCCTCGGCCGTCATCTGGTAACTGCCCTTCATCGTGCCCACCGGAGTGGCGAGCTGGCAGCCGCTGGAGTACTCGAAACTCTGCCCGGGCGCCAGCAGCGGCTGGTGGCCGACCACTCCCAGACCGCGCACTTCCTGCACATGACCCTCGGCATCGGTAATGATCCAGTGCCGCGAAATCAGCTGTGCAGGCACGTTGCCGGTGTTGCTGATGGTAACGGTGTAGCCGAAGACATGGCGATTGATCGCCGGATCGGACTGCTCCGCAATATAGTGGGTCGCCACCGCAACCGCAATTTCGTATTTCTTCGCCTCGGCCATGGGCCGGCATTCAACACCAAATTGCCCTGGCGAGCAAGAAACTGCTGCCGGCAATGTTTTCCCGCACGAGGAGCAGAGATGATCATTCAGTCCATTCCAATCGAGGTTTGAGTCTGAGCGAACGGTTTTGACGTTGAAATCCAAATAAAAAAAGATTTAGCGTTTAGCGGGGCTGTGGGTATGTGGGGAGGTCGCCGTCAGGCGAGCTGTCCATATATCCATAGCCCCTCGCTTGTAGCCTTTTGTTGGGTCAGGCTGCGGTTTTCGATCGGTTAAAAATGGTTTTGAAGAGAATCGCGCGGGCGTTATTCAAACGCTCGGCGGCTGCATTGTCGCTCATTGCAAAGGCTTGCGTGTCGAGTTGGCCGAAACTGATGCCGGGTTTGAGAAACTGCTCGGCGTGGGGCAGTGATTTGAGCTTCTCGTAGGGCGTCATCATCAGCGTGTAGGGGTAACGCTTGCGCTGGCGGCCCTTGGTATCGGTGAGGGTTTCGGTGAACAGGCAGGGCCGGTGGAAGTTGATGTACGGGTTCAGATAGTCGCGGCAGAAGTCATTGACCGGCGCCGCAAAGCGCTGCGGGATGTGGCTGTAACCCAGATGCTTGCGCACGATGGCGCCGTTCTTGGATTCGGCCTGGGCGTTGTCGTTGCTGTGCCGTGAGCGCGACTTGGTTTGCTCCTCGATCAGCAGCTTGTTGAGCAATTTCGCCACGAATTGGTTGATGTACTCGGAACCGTTATCGGTGTGAAAGCCGAGAATGGCGAAGGGAAAGCTTTGCAACAGGGCTTCCAGCACCGGGATGAGGAAGATCTCGCTGATCCGCTCGCAGGTGGCGACGCCTTCGTACTGGGTCACGCAATCCACCGCGTTGATGTGATACACCCCCTTCAGGCCGTCCTGATCGCACTGATGAACGCTGTCGACGCGCAAGTAGCCGGGTCGGTTGTTCGGCGTCGGCGCGCGGCGCTCGCCGATCGGGACCGTCGTGGGGCGAGTCCGGGTCCAGACTTGACGCTGGCGCTGATAGCCGGGGCGCTGGCGCAGGTTGTACAGGTGAGCCACCGAAATCGTCGCCAGGCGCTGGTAGCGGGCATCGTCGAAGATGACGTAGGCGCGTTCCATGAGCTTCTTGGTCGCCAGGCCGGAGAGCGTGCCATGCAAGGCGTCGGTGTGCGCCAGCAGGAGGATGTCAGCGCTGGTGTAGGTGCGGGCAAAGCTGGTGCGCGAACCATGGTAGCGCTTGATGAACTGGCGCCGCTCACCGCTGCGTTTGACCAGTCGGCTGATCTGCTGGCGCGAATAGCCGCTGACGCGTTCCAGGAAGCGCAGAATCACCGCCTTCTCTGTCCGCTTCAGCCGACCATAGCCGAAGCGCTTGACGGTGCGCGCAATGAACGCGTACCGCTCGTCTTCCGCCACCGTGAAATCCATCGCCACGGTCCCATCCAGAAATCCTCGCATATCCGCCAAGGTGCGCAGTTGTTCGTCATTCATGTCGATCACCATGCCTCGCATATTGATCGATCCCTGCCAGCCTTCAGACTCAAACCCCGTTGGATTCACGCTCCCCGTTCAGACTCAAACCCCATTGGACAATGCTCATTCTTGACCATTACTGTCGATTCCGCGACACTTCGGCCATGCGAACCAATTGGCCGTCGACCATCCAGTCCGAAGTCGTTTCATGAGAGAACCCGAATCAATTAGCGCGCCGTCCGGTTTTTTGCGAAGGCTGCACAACGCCGGCATCGAACCCGACGACAGCGACGAGTTGCGCCTGAACAAGTCGCTGCTGATGCTAGCGACCGGGCTGGCAAGCGTCGGCATCATACTTTGGGTGGCGATTTACTCGATTCTCGGGCCCCAGTTCTCGTTTACCGCGCCCTTTGCTTTCCAGCTGCTGCTGGCCGGCAACATGCTTTTCTATATCAAGTCGCGGAATTTCGATTTTTTCCGCGTCACCCAATTAAGTCTGTTCCTGTTCCTGCCCTTCATCGCACAGTGGAGCGGCGGCACCATCATT
>JANMTA010000474.1:0-1679 GCA_031389965.1 Betaproteobacteria bacterium | reverse complement strand
TCATGATCAAGGCCTACGATGCACTCGGCATGGCCGACCTGCGCGACGACACCGAGCGCGTGATGCGCAGGAATTTCCCCAAGAGCGAGTATTACGCGCGCGGCTTGAATCAGAAAGAGCCCTGGTGGAAACTCTGGTAGGGCATTGAGCAGCAATCCGGTCCGCCGCAGCTCGCCGGCCCGGCAGGCAACACTCTGAGGAGAACCCGCATGCCCGTCGACATTCAGTCGCCATCCCTTTGTCTGGGCATCGTCGGCACCGGCGCCATGGGTCGCGGCATTGCCCAGATCGCCGCCCAGGCCGGCATCCGCGTATTGCTCTTCGACGCCCTGCACGGCGCCGCCACCGGCGCACGCGAAACAGTGGTCGGCACATTGGCGAAGCTGGCGGAAAAAGGCAAGATCCCGGCCAACACGCTCGCCGCTGCCGCGGCCAAGCTCGAAGTCGTGCGGCACCTGGACGAACTTGCTTCGGCGCAAGTCATCGTCGAGGCCATCGTCGAAAACCTCGACGTCAAGAAAACTTTGTTCCAGCAACTGGAAGACATCATCACCGCCGACTGCATCCTCGCCACCAATACCTCGTCGCTGTCGGTGACTTCGATCGCCGCAGCCTGCAAGCGGCCGGAACGCGTCGGCGGCTTTCACTTCTTCAATCCCGTGCCATTGATGAAAATCGTCGAAGTCATCGACGGTCTGCTCACCGCACCCTGGGTCAGCGCAGCGCTGCTGGACCTGGGCCGGCGCATGGGACATACCGCTGTGCGCGCGCAGGATACGCCCGGCTTCATCGTCAATCATGCCGGGCGCGGCTTCGTCACCGAAGCGCTGCGCGTCCTTGGTGAAGGCGTCACCGATGTCCGCGAGATCGACTGCATCATGCGCGAAGCCGCCGGCTTTCGCATGGGGCCCTTCGAACTCATGGATCTCACCGGCCTCGACGTCTCGCAACCGGTGATGGAATCGATCTACAACCAGTACTACCAGGAACCGCGCTACCGGCCCTCGCCGATAGCGGCCCAGCGCCTCACCGGCGGCCTGCTCGGGCGCAAGAGCGGCCACGGCTTTTATGAATACGCCGATGGCAAGGCCGTGGCCATGCCCGTCGCCGCCGTGCCGGCCGCCCTGCCCGGCCGGGTCTGGTTCAGCCAGACCCATCCGGAATGGGCCGATGTCCTGCGTGAAATCGCTGCAGCCGCCGGCGTCACGGTCGAAGCCGACTACATGCCCGGCAGCGATGCCCTGTGCATCGTCACCCCGCTCGGCGCCGACGTCACCACGTCCTGCGTCGGACAGGGCCTCGATCCGCGCCACAGCGTTGGCATCGACTGCCTGTTCGGCATCGCCGCGGGAAAGAGCGCGCGTCGCAGCGTGATGACCACGCCCCTGACCACGCCGGCCATGCGCGATGCCGCACATGCCCTGTTCGCCGCCGACGGCAGCGCCGTCAGCGTGATGCGCGACAGCGCGGGCTTCGTCGCCCAGCGCATCGTCGCCTGCATCGTCAACATCGGCTGCGACATCGCCCAGCAGGGTGTGGCCAGCCCGGCCGACATCGACCACGCGGTCAACCTGGGCCTGGGCTACCCCAAGGGCCCGCTGGCCTTCGGCGACGCGTTGGGCGCCAGAAACATCCTGGCGGTCCTCGAAGCCCTGCAGGATTTCTACGGCGACCCGCGC
>JANMTA010000068.1:0-2428 GCA_031389965.1 Betaproteobacteria bacterium | reverse complement strand
AAGCACGTCGCGCCTGTCCGCAAACCGATCCCGATCCCATGGAATCGGGGCACGACTGAAGTACAGGGCACGGCCGCGCGAGTCGCACACCACCTTGACCACATTGGTGTTGAAAAAATCTTCGGCCGTGGTCAGGCGGTGAGCCGCAGTGGCGATCGCCGCATCGGGGTTACCTTGCAAAGCGCTGGCCACTGCCTCGATCAGGGATGGTTCAAGCAGCGGCTCATCACCCTGAACATTGACCACGATGTCGCCATCGTCCCATTGCAAGCGGTCGGCCACCTCGGCGATCCGGTCGGTACCGCTGGCATGATCCTCACGCGTCATCACCGCCTCAAAGCCGTGCTTTCGAACCGCGGCGATGATCCGCTCGTCATCGGCGGCCACCCAGACGCCATCGCTCTGCGCGCGCCGTGCGGCAGCCGCCACGCGCACAATCATCGGCTGCCCGGCGATATCGGCCAGGGGCTTCCCCGGCAGCCGCGTCGAGGCATAGCGTGCCGGAATGACGATGCGAACACCCATCAGGCTTCTTCTGCCCCCAGTTGCCGCGCCTCATCCTCGAGCATCACCGGAATATCATCCTTGACCGGGTAAGCCAGTTTGCAACCTTTGCACACCAGTTCCGCGGCAGCCTTGCGATTCTCCAGTGGTCCCTTGCAGACGGGGCAAACGAGTATTTCAAGCAAGCGGGCGTCCATTGAGTTTCTCCAGAACAAATGCGGCAAGGTCGGGCTTGATCTCGGCCGTCACGGGCAAGACCCAGACGGGCAGAGGCAAACAAAGTCGGGCCAATTTTACGGCATCCTTTTCCGTCGTCAGAATGGCGTCGCCCGCAAAAGTCAGATCTTCCACACAATAGGCGTGATGGTCAGCAAACGGGTGCGCGGAAAACACCAGTCCTATGCCGGTCAGGTGATCGAAAAAGCGCTGTGGTGAACCTATGCCGGCGACGGCGTGCAATCTCTTGCCGGCCAGGTCGGCCGCGCTGCATGTCGTCAAAGACTCGTCGAGGCGCTGAAAACCTTCGCCCAGAAGGCGCATCGAAAATACCGCCCCTGCAAAAGTCGGCGCCGGCGACACGGCGGTTCCATTGAGAACCAGCGCATCCACCTGTGCCAGGCGCGAGACCGGCTCGCGCAGGGGTCCTGCAGGCAAGGCCCAACCGTTCATCACGCCACGCTCATCGAATAGCGCAATCTCGACATCCCGCTCCAGGCGATAGTGCTGCAGGCCGTCATCGGAAATGATCAGGTCGCATTCCGGATAGTTCGCGAGCAGGCCCCGCGCCGCCGCCACCCTGTCGCGGCCGACAAATACCGGGCAAGCACTGTGCCGGGCGAGCAGCAAAGGTTCATCGCCCACCACTCCGGGATCGCTTCCGGCGGTGACCTCCAGGACATGTCCGCCGGCACCGCGGTAGCCGCGACTGACAATGCCAGGATTTCGCCCGCGCGCGCGCAGGGCCAGCGCCAAGTGGGCCACAAGCGGTGTCTTGCCGGTGCCTCCGACCGTGATATTGCCGACAACCACCACCGGCACCGGGATTCGCTCACGGCGCAAACTCCCTGTGCGGTACAAGGCCCGGCGCAAGGCGACGAGCCCTTTGAAGATCAGCGAAAACGGGAACAGCAAACAGGCTGGCGGGCCACGCCACCGCCAGACGGCGGCAAGTCCGCTGGCCTCAGCGTTGCGCCTGCTGGGTGGCAAAGGATATATGCGACAGCCCGGCCTGCTGGGCCGCCTGCATGACATCGATGACGCTCTGGTGTGCGGCCTTGGCGTCGGCGTTGATGATGACGACCGGTTCCTTGCCGCTACCTGTCAAACGCCGCATTGCGGTGGCGATGGACTGGATGTCGCGGCCGCCGATTGCCGCCTTGTTCACCATGATTTCGCCGGCAGCAGTAACCACCACATTGATTTCGTTGGGCTGCTCCTTGTTCTGCGGCGCATCGGCGGTGGGCAGATTGATCTCCAACCCGGAAAACTTGGAATACGTGGTGGTGATCATGAGGAAGATCAGAATCACCAGGAGCACGTCGATCATCGGGATCAGATTGATCTCGAGTTCTTCGCGCTGTCGGCCTCGCTGGAAGTTCATCGCGTCTGCCCTTAGCTGCGTTCGCCGTGCAGGACTTCGACCAGTTTCACCGCTTCCTGCTCCATGTCCACCAGAAAGCCGTCCACCTGCGCCCTGAAGTGCCTGTAGAAGATCATCGCCGGAATGGCGATGATCAAGCCGAAGCCGGTGTTGTAGAGCGCCACCGAAATACCATGCGCCAGAGCCTGCGGATTGTTGCCAGCGGCAGTCGAGGAGCCGAAGATTTCTATCATGCCCACCACGGTGCCAAACAGGCCCATCAGCGGCGCAACCGTGGCGATGGTACCCAATGTCGTAAGGAATCTTTCCAGGTCATGGGCCACC
>JANMTA010000042.1:0-1750 GCA_031389965.1 Betaproteobacteria bacterium | reverse complement strand
TCACGACGTTGCCGGCGCGGAGTTCCTGGGCGATTTTCATGGCGAGCTTCCTGCAGCGGAAATTTAAAACCTGCTATTTTAGCCTTTCAAGGCAGAACTGCACAAGCCCGCTGGCGAGATCTGGATGGCCGGCCAGGGTTTTGGCCCAACGCTGCGACGCGGCTTCCAGGACGGGCAGGGCGTCGACGAACGCCGGCCAGTCGAGGCTGCCGACTCCGTTCCAGGCCAGCCAGAACGCTCGCAAGGCCCCGCCGGCCGGGTGTATGGCGAGAAAGGCTGCCAGCTTGGCCAGATGGGCGTTCTCCGCCTGCGGATAGATCTGCCAGACAAAGGGCCTGGCTGCCCATTGGGCGCGGACGACGGAATCCTCGCCGCGAACGAAGTTGAGGTCGCAGGCCCACAGCAGTTCGTCGTAGCGGGGCTGCGGCACAAAGGGCAACGGGTGCAGGCTCAGGTTGCCGATGGTCTGGGCGGTTTCTCTGCTGCCTGGACGCAGCACGCGCAGGGGACGCTCGGGAGTCGCCCATGCCGCCCAGGCCCGGATCAGACCCGGAAGCGCCGGATTGGGATAGCTGAACAGCGAAACCGTCAGTTCCCCAGGCATTCGCGGCGGCAAGGCGAACTCTGCACGGAACGCCGCCGCGTCGAAGCCGGCGCGCCGGGCGTCGTAGTCGCGCTCGCGCAACAGCCCGCCGGTATCGGCCGCGAACCCCGGGAAGTAAAAATGCTTGAGCAGCGGCAGGCGTGGATGCGGCGAGGGCTGGCCGTGACAGCCGGCAACCCAGGCTTCGGCCGAGAGGTATTCGAGATTGAGCCATACCGGCGGGCGGGCGCGGCTCGCCATGGCTTCGATATAGGCCGCTGGCGGTTCGCAGGCAAAGGCCTCGATCACTACCTCGGCCGTGGCATCCGCGGGCCAGGAACTGGGTCCGGGCGTGGGCCATGGGTGAACTTCGACCGGACCCGCGGCGTAATCCGGCGCCAGTTGCCGCAATGGCGTCAGGTCGTCGATCCACAGCCTGACTTGCCAGGCGTGCTCAGTCGCCAATTGGCACGCCAGCCGCCAGCTAACGGCGGCATCGCCGTAGTTGTCGACGACGGCGCAGAAAATGTCGCAGCGGAGTGCTTGGTTGTTCATGGCGAGGCAGTATCCTAGCCCAATGGAACCACTTCTTCGTTGTACCGAGTGCCCGCGCCTCGCGGGATTTCTTGCCGAGGTGCGCAGCCGTCGGCCCGACTATCACGCGCGGCCGGTGCTGCCCTTCGGCGACCCGCGGGCGCGCCTGCTGATCGTTGGTCTGGCGCCCGGCATGCACGGCGCCATTCGTACCGGGCGCCCCTTCACCGGCGACCATGCCGGCATCCTGCTCTATGAGACGCTGCACACCTTCGGCTTCGGCTCGCAGCCGGAATCGCTGGCGGCCGACGACGACTTGCGCCTGACCGATTGCCGCATCACCAACGCGGTGAAATGCCTGCCGCCGGAGAACAAGCCGGAGCCGGCCGAGATCCGGACCTGCAACCACTACCTGGCGGCGGAGTTGCAGAACTCGCCCGAGGTGAAGGTGATCCTCGCGCTGGGTCTGGTGGCACACAAGGCGGTACTGATGGCGCTCGGCCTCAAGCAGTCGGCGCTGGCATTCGGTCATGCGGCCCGCCATGTCCTGCCCGATGGCCGCACCCTGATCGACAGCTACCATTGCAGCCGGTACAACACACAAACTCGCCGTCTCACCAGCGCCGACTTTCA
>JANMTA010000009.1:0-3295 GCA_031389965.1 Betaproteobacteria bacterium | reverse complement strand
CGTGGGAGACGCTACCCCAATGAACAGGAGCAGGAAGTGGTTGTCCAGCAGCTTCTGCATGAATGGAACATCGTCGTCGTTGTTATTCGCCATGTTTTTGCCCTCTACGTTAGCGCGCTGCAGCGCGCGGTTGAAACGAACAATCGGAACCCATACCAGTGGGGGGCGAGGATAACCCGACCAAGGCCGTTGGTAATTTGATTCAGGACAAGAATTTGCCCCATAGCCCCGAATTGCCATGCTGCGCCGCGACAAAGCCCGCCGTGATTTGCCCCGGATTTGCCCGCAAGCATCGACTCGGGCCTGAAGCCGGGCCTTGCAGCCCGGTCAGGCCGTTTCTTGCGCTTCCAGCCAGTAAGCCAGGCCCTGGGCGTTGAGGTCGAGGTCGAGATGCCAGATATCCAGGATTTTCTCGTCGCTCAGGCGGCAGCCGTGGGCGTGCGCCTCGTCCAGCAGCAGCGTGGTCAGCCCCTCACGGATGCGCGCCGTCTTGTCTTCGTCTTCGCTGGCGGCCAGCGTGATCGCGACATACTGGTCGAGCAGGCGCAGTACCTCGCGCCCAAGCTCGGCGGGCGGCGCGACGCGGCTGAAGTGGGTCAGGTAGACCGCATCCGGCTTGAAGGACAGCATGCGTTCGATGGAAGAACGCATCTCGTCCGGGTCGAACTGGATCGGGCTCGAGGAGGGGAGGATCAGCGGCCGGCCATCGACGTCCATTTCACGATAGGAAACGCCAAAGGTGTCGCCGGTGAAAATCCCGCTCGTCTGGCGGTCGATGATGGCGATGTGGTGGCGGGCATGGCCGGGCGAGTCGATGCAGAGCAGTTCGCGCGAGCCGAGCTTCAGCACTGTGTTGTCGCGGGCCTCGATGATGCGATCCGAGGCAATCGGGATCAGCTTGCCATACATCCGGCGCGCCCGCTCCTGGCCATAGACGCCCTCGACGCCGGCCATCAGCTTGCTTGGCTTGATCATGTGCCGCGCACCGCGCGGATGCACCACGAGCTTGGCGTTGGGAAAGGCTTCCATCATCACGCCGGCACCGCCGGCATGGTCGAGGTGGATATGGGTCAGGATCACGTAATCCACGCTTTCCGGCCCGAGACCGCGCGCTTCCAGTGCCGCCAGCGCCTGCGGCATGACCTCGAAGTTGGCGGTATCGACGAAGGCAGCGCGGCCGTCGCTTTCGATCAGGTGGATGGCGGCCAGCAGCGGCCGCACGTAGCCGGCATCGAAGGCGTAGATGCCGTTGTGGTAGTCGATCAGGGGGTTGGACACTGGTTAGGCGCGGCGCGCGGCACGGATAAGCTCGGCACCGCGTTCGGCGATCATCACCGTCGGTGCGTTGGTGTTGCCGGAAGTGATGGTCGGCATGATCGAGGCATCGACCACGCGCAGGCGGCCGATGCCTCTTACGCGCAGTTCGGAATCGACCACCGCGTTCGGGTCGTCCGCCCGGCCCATGGCGCAGGTGCAGGTGGGATGGAAGATCGTGGTGCCGATATCACCGGCCGCCTGCGCCAGTTCCGCGTCGCTCTGCAGTTGCGCGCCGGGCTGGTGTTCCTGCGGCCGGTAGGGCGCCATCGCCGGCTGCGCGACGATGTTGCGGGTCAGGCGCAGGGCGCGGGTGGCGACGGCGCGGTCGTTCTCGGTCGACAGATAGTTCGGCGCGATGACCGGCGCCGTGGCCGGGTCGCGGTCGCGGATGTGCACCACGCCGCGCGATGTCGGGCGCAGGTTGCACACACTCGCGGTAAAGGCGGGAAAGGGGTGCAGCGGGTCGCCGAACTTTTCCAGGGAGAGCGGCTGGACGTGGAATTCGAGGTCCGGCGTGGTCACCTCGGGCGAGGAATGGAAGAAGCCGCCGAGCTGGCTTGGCGCCATGGAAAGCGGGCCGGAGCGGAACAGCGCGTACTCCAAACCCATCATGGCCTTGCCCCAGAGGCTGTTGGCGCGCTGGTTGAGCGTGGTGATGCCCTGCACCTTGAAAATCATGCGCAGCTGCAGGTGGTCCTGCAGGTTGCCGCCGACGCCCGGTAGTTCATGCAGCAGCGGCACGCCACGGTTTTGCAGCAGCGCAGCCGGCCCGATGCCGGAACGCTGCAGGATCATCGGCGAGCCGATGGCGCCGGCCGTCAGCAGGGTTTCGATGCGCGCCGTGACGCGCTGGGGAACACCGTTCAGGCTGAACTCGACCCCGCGCGCTTCGCGGCCGTCGAGGATCAGCTTGTCGATCAGCGCACCGGTTACGACCTTCAGGTTGGGCCGGTGCAGCACGGGACGCAGCATGGCTTTCGAGGCATTCCAGCGCACACCCTTCTTCTGGTTCACCTCGAAATGGCCGATGCCGAAATTGTCGCCGCGGTTGTAGTCCTGCTTGAAGGGGATGCCGGCCTGCTTGGCCGCCTCGGTGTAGCGGTCGAGGATGTCCCAGTGCAGGCGCTGCTTCTCGACGCGCCATTCGCCCTGGTCGCCGTGCATCTCGTCGGCGCCGCCCCAGTAGTCCTCGCTCTGTTTGAATATGGGCAGCACGCTGTCCCAGTTCCAGCGCGAGTCGCCGGTGATCTGCGCCCACTCGTCATAGTCGCGTACCTGGCCGCGCAGGTAGAGCATGCCGTTGATCGACGAACAGCCGCCCAGCACCTTGCCCCTAGCGTAGATGATCGAACGTCCGTTGAGGCCCGGCTCGGCCTCGGTCTTGTAGCACCAGTCGGTGCGCGGATTGTTGATGCATTTCAGGTAGCCGATCGGGATGTGGATCCAGATCCAGTCGTCCTTGCCGCCGGCTTCGAGCAGCAGCACGGTGACCTCGGGATCGGCCGAGAGGCGGTTGGCCAGCACGCAGCCGGCCGTGCCGCCGCCGGCGATGACGTAGTCGAACTCGCCGAAATCATTCATTCAAAACCTTTCACCACAGAGACACAGAGGCACAGAGAAAAGCAAGGCAAGAGAAGTTCACTATTTATGCTCTGTGTTGTTCTCTGTGCCTCTGTGTCTCTGTGTCTCTGTGTCTCTGTGTCTCTGTGGTTCAAGCATCTACTTGTTTACCGGCATGACGAACTCGGGACCCTTCGACTCGGAACCCGGCCAGCGCTGCATGATGGCCTTGTAGCGGGTGTAGAAGCGCACGCCCTCTTCGCCGTAGATGTGGTGATCGCCGAACAGGCTGGCCTTCCAGCCGCCGAAGGAATGCCAGGCCATCGGCACCGGGATCGGCACGTTGATGCCGACCATGCCGACTTCGATCTTCTGCACGAAGGCCTGCGCCGTGCCGCCGTCGCGGGTGAAGCAGGCG
>JANMTA010000553.1:0-2605 GCA_031389965.1 Betaproteobacteria bacterium | reverse complement strand
GCGATGACCGAAGCCGCGGACGCTGGAGAACCGGCCCGCAGTGCGCGTCCGCACCGCGATGACGGTGGCAAGAGCGACTACGGTGACCGACAGCCTTCACTGAACTCTCCCTCCTTCTGCCGTCAGGCCCAACGTAGAAGTCACCGGCGCTGCGCGGCTTTATCGCGCAGCGTCCGTGTGGACTGCCAGGTTGGACGAAGCCGCTACGCGGAGGAATCCCCTGCTGCGGCAGCACGAATTATTCTGCACCTTCATCCCCTCAATCCCGAGGGGATGATTCTGCAATATTTCGTGAGGATAAACCAGCATGACGAACGACATCGCCGCCCACTTTGACCGGCAGTACCAGACGCATCTCAAGCACCTCAAGCTCAAGGGGTTGCAGCCCAAGACCATCGAGGCGTACGCGCGCGCCATTCGCCGCATTGGCGACTACTTTGACCATCGGATCGATGAACTGTCCGAAGCGCAGCTCACCGACTACTTCACCGATCTCATTGCCTCGCACTCCTGGACCACCGTCAAGCTCGACCTGTACGGGCTGAAGTTCTACTACACGCATGTGCTGAAGAAACCCTGGGTCGCGCCCGGCCTGATCAAGCCGCCGAAGACCCAGCGTCTGCCCGACATCGTCACGGTCGAGGAAGCCCGGCGGCTGTTCGCCGCCACCCGCGTGGTCAGCTACCGGGTGTTCTACTTCACCCTCTACAGCCTGGGACTGCGCCTGGGCGAAGGGCTGCGGCTTCAGGTCGGCGATATCGATGCCGCGCGCGGGCGCGTGCATATCCGCGACGCCAAGGGCAACCGGGATCGCTTCGTGCCCCTGCCGCACGCGACCCACACGCTCTTGCGCAACTTCTGGCAAGTCCATCGCAACCCCAAGCTGCTGTTCCCCAGCCGCCAGGGCGGCAGACAGGCGGCGGCCACCGCCACCACGCCGATGGATGCCGGCGGCGTGCAGACCACGCTGCACAAGGTCGTCGAGTCCTGCGGCCTAAAAAAAAGATCACGCCCCACAGCTTGCGCCACAGCTATGCCACCCACCTGATCGAAGCGGGCGTCGATCTGATCGAGGTCCAGAAGTTCCTCGGCCATCACTCCATTCTCACCACCGTCCGCTACACCCACCTGACCGACCAGACCAAGCACCACGCCCTCGACCGCATCAACGGCCTGATGGATGGCTTCGGTATTGCCTGGGGGAAGGTCAAATGATCCGCCTGGCGGCGGTCATCGACCGCTTCGAGGACGACTTCCTGACGCAATACCGGCACCGACTCACCTCTGACCACTATCGAGCCCTGGCGGCGATGAAACAGTGTCGCACCCAAGCCAGCCCGATGATGCAGGTCCAATGCAGTGCATGCCCGCATCGGAAACTGGTGCCGCATTCCTGCGGCCATCGCCACTGCCCGCACTGTCAGCACCATGAAAGTCAGCAATGGCTGGAGCGGCAACTGAAGAAGCAAGTCCCCGCCGAGTACTTTCTGCTGACCTTCACCCTGCCCGCCGAATTCCGGGCGCTCGTCTTTGCGCACCAGAGCGTCGTCTACGATCTGCTCATGCGCTGCACCTGGGAGACGGTGCGCACCTTCAGCCAGAACGACAAACAACTGCAGGGCACACCCGGCGCCATCGCGGTGTTGCATACGAACACCCGGCGCCTCGACTATCACCCGCATGTGCATCTGGTGATGCCGGCGGCGGCGGTCGATGGCGGGCGTCGGCTATGGCGCACCAAACGGCGTGGCAAGGGCCGTGGTGGCTATCTGTTCAACCACAAGGCCCTGGCCACGGTCTTTCGGGCGAAGCTGCTCGCGGCCATCGCCGCTGCCGGGCTGACGCTGCCGGCGCGCTACCCCGAGGCGTGGGTGGTGGATTGCAAATCCGTTGGCAGCGGCGAGTCGGCGCTGATCTACCTGGGGCGTTATCTTTATCGGGGCGTCATCGCCGAAAAAGACATCGTTGCCTGCGACAACGCTCAGGTCAGCTTCCGTTATCGCAACGCCAGGACCGGGCGGATGGAACGGCGCACCGTGTCCGGCGCGCAGTTTCTATGGCTGGTGTTGCAGCACGTGCTGCCCAAGGGCTTCCGCCGCGCGCGCAACTTCGGCTTTTTGCATCCCAACTGCAAGCGGCTGATCGCCTTGCTGCACCTGCTGCTCAGGTTCGCTCCGGATCCGGTGCTGGCCTGGGTCAAGCAACGGGCGCCGATCCTGTGCACTTGCTGTGGGGCGGTGATGGTGATTGTGAAGACGCGGATTCGGTCGGGGATCGAGGGGGCCATGCCGGTCCCGCTTGTCGTCGCGGAATCCTTCTGACCATGTAAGCGCAACGCTTCGTTACCGGCGACGGGATGTCAGCGCCCACAAGCTGAGTGTTCCGTTCGCCTCGCGCCGGGGCTCAACAGGCGGTTCAAGGCCGGAATCGCCATCGGTCGCCGCTTTGGCGTGCTTTCGCGGGGCTTCACGCCGCCGCTCTCCCGGCAAAACGTCAAACCGGGCAACTTCCCAAATACATATTTTCTGTGAGCCCGCCGCTCAGGACCGGGCTCGTCCAACAAACGGTTCAGATCGTGGCTGCGCACGATCTAACCTTATTCGTT
>JANMTA010000546.1:0-1776 GCA_031389965.1 Betaproteobacteria bacterium | reverse complement strand
CGGCTGCGCCTTGAGTTCGGCGGCCACCGCATCGAGCAGCGCCTGCTGCTGCTGCATGCGCGCCACGGCTACATCGCCGCAGACCGCTTCGATGCGCCGCACGCCGGCCGCGACGCCGGCTTCCATGACGATCTTGAACAGGCCAATGTCGCCGCTGCGGCTGACATGGGTGCCGCCGCAGAGTTCGCAGGACGAGCCGATGTCGAGCACGCGCACTTCGTCGCCGTATTTTTCGCCGAACAGCATCATGGCGCCGGTTTTCTGCGCATCGTCGAGCTTCATGACCCGCGCCTGGGTCGCGGCGTTGGCAATGATCTCGTCATTGACGATGCGTTCGATGCGGACGATCTCCTCGGCCGTCACCGGCTGGGTATGGGCGAAGTCGAAACGGGTCTTGTCTGGATCGACCTGCGAGCCCTTCTGCTGCACGTGGCTGCCCAGCACTTCGCGCAGCGCCTTGTGCATCAGGTGGGTGGCCGAATGGTGGCGGATGGTGCGGGCGCGCGCCTGACTGTCCACCTTCGCCGTAACGCCGTTGCCGACTTTCAGGGTGCCGGTGCGCACCACACCGTGATGGCCGAAAACGCTGGCCTGGATTTTCTGCGTGTCTTCCACGGCGAAAATGCCATGGGTCGAACGCAGTTCGCCGACGTCGCCGACCTGGCCGCCGGACTCGGCATAGAAAGGCGTGTCGTCGAGCACCGCGACGCCGAGTTCGCCTTCGATCAGTTCATTGACCGCGGTGCCGTCCTTGTACAGGGCGAGGATGTTGCCTTTGGCTTCCAGCGTCTCGTAGCCGTGGAAGGTGGTGGCCGGACCGGCGTAGTCGAGGTTGGTCGCCATCTTGAACTTGCCGGCGGCGCGCGCCTGCTCCTTCTGTCGCGTCATGGCGGTATCGAAGGCACCGCTGTCCACGCTCATCTGGCGTTCACGGCAGATATCAGCCGTCAGGTCGAGCGGGAAGCCATAGGTATCGTGCAGCTTGAACGCGGTCTCGCCATTGAACAGGTTGACACCGGTCTTATCCATCAGCTCCAGCTCGGCTTCGAGAATCGCCATGCCGTGCTCAATGGTGGCGAAGAAACGGTCTTCTTCCTGCTTGAGCACCTCCATCACGCGCGTCTTGCCGCTGACGAGCTCGGGATAGGCGGCCCCCATCTCGGCCACCAGGTCGGGCACCATCCTGTGGAAGAAGGCGCTGCGCGCGCCCAGCTTCCAGCCGTGGCGGATGGCGCGGCGGATGATGCGGCGCAGGACGTAGCCGCGCCCTTCATTGCCCGGGATCACACCGTCGGCAATCAGGAAGGAGCAGGCGCGGATGTGGTCGGCCAGCACACGCAAGCTTGGGCTGTCCATGTCGGCAGCGGAAGTCTCGCCGAATATTTCACGATGGGCAGCCGCGATCAGCGCCTGGAACAAGTCGATTTCGTAGTTGGCGTGAACGCCCTGCAGTACCGCGGAGACACGCTCCAGCCCCATGCCGGTGTCCACGCTCGGCTTGGGCAGCGGATGCATGACGCCCGCTTCGTCGCGATTGAACTGCATGAAGACGTTGTTCCAGATCTCGATGTAGCGGTCGCCGTCCTGATCTTCGCTGCCCGGCGGGCCGCCCCAAATATGCTCGCCGTGGTCGTAGAAGATTTCGGTACAGGGGCCGCAGGGCCCGGTGTCGCCCATCATCCAGAAATTGTCCGAAGCGTAGCGCGCGCCCTTGTTATCGCCGATGCGGATCACGCGTTCGGCGGGCACGCCGATCTCCTTGGTCCAGATGTCGTA
>JANMTA010000539.1:0-5790 GCA_031389965.1 Betaproteobacteria bacterium | reverse complement strand
ACCTCGGCGTGCTGGTGGACGATCTGATCACGCGCGGCGTAGCGGAGCCTTACCGGATGTTTACCAGTCGTGCCGAGTATCGCCTGTCCCTGCGCGAGGACAATGCCGATGCGCGCCTGACCGAGGTCGGCCGTGAGTTGGGCCTGGTGGATGACCGGCGCTGGGATGCCTTCAATCGCAAGCGCGATGCCGTGGCGCGTGAAACCGAACGCCTGAAGGCGACCTGGGTCAATCCGCGCCAGTTGCCGGAAGCCGATGCCGTGCGTGTGCTGGGCCAGCCGATGGAACGTGAATACCGCTTGTTCGACCTGCTGCGCCGGCCCGAGGTCAGCTATACCGCCCTGTTGTCCCTACCGGGGGTGGGCGAGGGGCTTGCGTCATCCGAACTCATCGAACAGGTCGAGATCGAGGCCAAGTATCAGGGCTATATCGAGCGGCAAAAGGACGAGATCGAGAAGAGTCTCGCCCATGAATCCCTGCCACTGCCGGCCGACATCGATTATGCCGAGGTGCCGGGCCTGTCCTTCGAGGTAAGGCAGAAGCTTGCCGGGGTGCGGCCGCAAACTCTGGGGCAGGCATCGCGCCTGCAGGGAATGACCCCCGCGGCGATCTCCCTGTTGCTGGTCCATCTGAAACGGCGCAAGGCGGCATGAGTCTGACGGATCAGTTGCATGCGGGCCTCGTTGCCCTTGGGCTTGACCTTTCCGAGGCAATACAGGCGAAGCTGCTGGCGTATGTCGCGCTGCTGAAGAAATGGAACGCCACGTATAACCTGACTGCGATCCGTGATGAAGGCGAAATGGTTGCTCAGCATCTGCTAGATTCGCTGTCAGTGCTGCCGGTATTGCACGAGTCGGCGCTTGCCGGCCCGCGAAGCGGAATCCCCGGCAGACAGAGTCCGGGACGGCGCTGGGCGGATATCGGTAGCGGTGCCGGTTTGCCGGGAATCCCGTTGGCCATCGTACGGCCCGATCTGGACATGACCCTGATCGAGACGGTGGAGAAAAAGTCCGCCTTCCAGCGGCAGGCCAAAATCGAACTGGGACTGGCCAATGTCACTGTGGTCAACCGTCGCGTTGAAGATCTACCCGGCGGAGCTTTCGATGCCGTGATTTCCCGCGCCTTCGCCGATCTCGCTGATTTTGTTCGCCTTGCCGGCCATCTGCTGACGCAGGGCGGACGGCTTTACGCCATGAAGGGCCAACAGCCCGAGGATGAAATCAAGCGCTTGCCGCCCGGTTGGGCGGTGGTCAATTGCACCCGGCTGAACGTGCCGGGACTCGACGCCCAGCGCCATCTGCTTGTTATTGAAAGAGTCTGACGATGCATATTTTTGCCATAGCCAATCAGAAGGGTGGTGTGGGCAAGACCACGACCGCAGTCAATCTCGCCGCTGCCCTTGCTGCCAACGGCCAGCGCACCTTGCTGGTGGACCTCGATCCCCAGGGCAACGCCACGATGGGTTGCGGGGTGGACAAGCGCAGCCTCAAGTCCTCGGTCTATCAGGTGCTGCTGCAACTGGCGACTCTGGCCGAGGCGCGGGTGATCTCGCCCAGCGGAAAGTTCGACGTGTTGCCGGCGAACCGTGACCTGGCCGGCGCCGAAGTTGAACTGGTCGATCTCGAACTGCGCGAGATGCGGCTCAAGGCCGCGCTGGCGGAGCACTGCGCGGATTATGACTTCGTCCTGATCGATTGCCCGCCATCGCTGTCGATGCTTACCCTCAACGGCCTGTGCGCGGCGCATGGCGTCATCATACCGATGCAATGTGAATATTACGCGCTGGAAGGCTTGTCGGACCTGGTGAACACCATCAAGAAAGTGCATGCCAACCTGAACCGCGAACTCAAGATCATCGGTCTGCTGCGGGTCATGTACGACCCGCGCAACACCCTGTCGACCCAGGTCTCGGCACAGCTGGAGCAGCATTTCGGCGACAAGGTGTTCAAGACCATGGTGCCGCGCAACATACGCCTCGCTGAAGCGCCGAGTTATGGCGTGCCCGGCGTGTTTTTCGACAAGGCGGCCAAGGGCGCGCAGGCCTACATGACCTTTGCCCTTGAAATGATTGAACGTGTCAATTCCTGGAAGGAATCAGAGTGAACCCACCAAAACAAAAAGGGCTGGGAAGGGGCCTCGACGCCCTGCTGGCTGCCAACAATTCTTCAGAATCCCAGCGCCAGGAAATGCTGGCTGTCGGCACTCTGCAGCCGGGAAAATATCAGCCCCGTACCCGCATGGATCCGGGTTCACTGGAAGAGTTGGCCGCTTCGATCAAGGCCCAGGGCCTGATCCAGCCGATCTCCGTGCGGCCGGTGGGCCCTGGTCGCTATGAAATCATTGCCGGTGAGCGGCGCTGGCGCGCAGCCCAGATAGCCGGCCTGGCCGAAGTGCCGGTGCTGATCCGCGACATCCCCGACGATGCCGCGCTGGCGATGTCGCTGATCGAGAACATTCAGCGTGAAGACCTCAATCCGCTCGAGGAAGCGGCCGGCATTCAGCGCCTGATCGATGAATTCACGATGACCCATCAGCAGGCGGCGGACGCTGTCGGCCGTTCGCGTTCGGCGGCTTCCAACCTGCTGCGCTTGTTGCAACTGGCAAAGCCGGCGCAGGACATGCTGATGGCCGGCGACATCGAGATGGGGCACGCCCGCGCACTGTTGCCGCTGTCAAAGAGCGAACAGGGGCGTATCGCTGCCATGGTGGCGGACAAGGGTTATTCGGTTCGGGAAACCGAGCGGCTGGTAGCCCGCGAACTCAATCCGCCCGTAAAAAAAGGCGCTGACAAAAAGCCTGATCGTGACCTGTTGCGACTTGAAGAAGAACTCTCCGACCGCATCGGGGCGACGGTCAAGATCAGCGCCAATCGCCAGGGTGGTGGCAGCCTGACGATCCGCTTCGGCAGCCTGGATCAACTCGATGGATTGCTGGCTCGGCTCGGTTGAGTCGTGGCGAATCAGGCGACAAGAAAGTCCCGGAACGACAGCCTGATTTCACAAAGCGCGGTTGATGATTGGCGGAGCGAACCGGAAATGGCGCGCTGCAACATAAAATGTTTGACAACCCATCATCAATGCCCTATATTCGCCGGCTTTCGGACGCGGCCTGGTCTTATAGATGTTTAGAGCCGTGTTTCATCAAGGCATAGCAACGCTGATTGCTGCAGGGCTAGCGTGGTTGTGGGTCGGGCAGCACGGCGCGGTGTCGGCAGGATTGGGCGGCGCGGCGATAGTAGTACCGAACCTGTTCTTCGCCCTGAGTCTATGGGCGGCAGCAAAGAGCGGCAGGGCTTCGGTTGGCAGGTTTTTTGTAGGTGAGTTCATCAAGGTCGCGGCAACGCTGGCGTTGCTCGTGATCGTGGCGGGGGCGTATCGGGACTTGCACTGGCTGGCACTGCTGGCCGGCATGTTCGTTGCGCTGAAAGCGAATCTGTTTGCGATATTGATTAAGGCCTGAAGCCCATGGCAGCCGAGCACGCTCCAAACGCATCGGAATACATTGTTCACCACCTGACCCACCTGAACAGCCTGGGCCACAAGCAGGCGACTCTGGTCGATTGGTCAGTATTCCATCTTGATACCCTGTTCTGGTCTATTACACTTGGACTGCTGGCGGTGCTGATACTGGCGCGCGCCGCCGCCAAGGCCACTTCCGGTGTGCCGGGCCGTTTCCAGGCCGCGGTCGAAATCCTGGTGGAAATGGTCGAGTCGCAATCCAAGTCGATTGTGCATGGTGACCGTACTTTCATCGCCCCTCTGGCGCTGACGGTGTTTGTCTGGATTTTCTTCATGAACGCGATGGACTTGCTGCCGGTCGATCTGCTGCCGAATATCTGGGCGTTGATTTATGGGGCGGCCGGCCATGATCCGAGCCACGCTTACATGCGCGTGGTGCCGACCGCCGACATCAATGCCACGCTGGGCATGTCGCTTGGCGTATTCGTGCTGTGCATTTACTACAGCATCAAGATCAAGGGCCTCGGCGGCTGGATCCATGAATTGTTTACCGCCCCCTTCGGCAATCATCCGCTGCTCTACCCGTTCAACTTTGCAATGCAGATCATCGAGTTCGTCGGCAAAACCGCGTCGCACGGCATGCGACTGTTCGGCAACATGTATGCGGGCGAACTGATCTTCATGCTGATCGCCCTGATGGGTGCTGCCTGGGCGGGTACCTTTGGCAGCGGCGTGTTGTGGGTAAGCGGTGTATTTGCCGGAACCGTCTGGGCCATTTTCCACATCCTGATCATCACGCTGCAGGCTTTCATCTTCATGATGCTGACCCTGGTATACATCGGCCAGGCACACGAAACTCATTAATTTTCGTTTTCAGTCTTTACCACCTCAAATCTGTTACTAAAGGAGTTGTCATGGAACAAATGGTTGGTTTTGTTGCTCTTGCCGCCGGTCTCATCATCGGTCTCGGCGCCGCTGGTGCGTGTATCGGTATCGGCATCATGGGTAGCCGCTTCCTCGAAGCGTCCGCACGTCAGCCGGAATTGATGAACACGCTCCAAACCAAGATGTTCCTGCTGGTCGGTCTGATCGACGCGTCCTTCATTATCGGAACGGGTATTGCCCTGTGGTACACCACTGCCAATCCCTTCCTTTCGAGCCTGCCCAAGTAATCGCCTTCCCTACCGCTTAAGGAGCGATTACCGTGAATCTGAACGCAACGCTGTTTGCCCAGCTGGCTGTGTTCCTCATTTTGGCGTGGTTCACGATGAAATTCGTGTGGCCGCCCATCATGAAGGCACTCGACGAGCGTGCGGGCAAGATAGCCGACGGGCTTGCGGCCGCGGACAAGGCCAGGGCCGATCTGGCACACGCTGAAAAGAAGGCCGCCGAGGAAATGCGCAAGGCGCGCGAAACCGCCGCCGAGTTTCGCAGCGGTGCCGAGAGGCAGGTGGCCAAGCTGATCGAAGACGCGCGCAACGAAGGCGCTGCCATCGTCAAGGCGGCCCGCGAAGCCGCCGAGGGCGAAGCGGCCGTGGCCGCGCAGCGCGCCAGGGAGGCCTTGCGCGAGCAGGTTGCCGTGTTGGCCGTTGCCGGTGCCGAGCGCATCCTGCGCAAGGAGATCAACGCCCAGGCCCATGCCGAGCTGCTGACGCAACTCAAGTCGGAGCTGTAACCCGCCATGGCCGAAAACGTCACCCTTGCGCGCCCCTATGCAGAGGCCGCGTACCAGCTGGCCAGAAGCGGGGGTTCACCTTCGGCGCTGGCAGCCTGGTCCGATGTGCTCTCAAGGCTTTCCGCTGTCGCGGCTCGTCCGGAAATGGAAGAGTGCATCGGCAACCCGCGCTTGAGTCCTGCGCAGTTGACGCAACTTTGCCTCGACGTGGTCGCTGCCGATACAAAACCGGACGCGAAGCCCGGATTGTCGGCCGATCAGCAGAATTTCGTCCGTGTCCTCGCCGACAACGACCGCCTCATCGTCCTGCCCGAGATCGCCGAGCTTTTCAACGAACTCAAGCATGGCCATGAGGGTGTCAAGGACGCGGAGATCACCTCGGCCTTTGCCCTCGACGACGCGACGCTGAAAACTCTCGTAGCCGATCTCGAGCGCAAGTTTGAATGCAGGATCCAGGCGACCGTCAAGGTCGATGCCGAACTTATCGGTGGCGTGCGCATAGCCGTCGGCGATGAAGTGATTGACGCTTCGGTCCGCGGCAAGCTTGCCGCCATGGCCATCGCGCTAAAGAACTAGGAGCAATTCGATGAACCTCAACCCATCCGAAATCAGTGACCTGATCAAGAGCCGGATCCAGAACATGCAGCTGGCCGCCAC
>JANMTA010000533.1:0-3609 GCA_031389965.1 Betaproteobacteria bacterium | reverse complement strand
TCGATGAGCGCCGGGCCATAGCTCTTGTCGGACGCGCCATGGCCGCCGCCGGCCTTGAACTTGTCTGCCAGCTTGCCGCCCGCAGCTCCGCCCATGGCGCCCAGAATCGCCGCCGCCAGCACGATCCAGGGAAAGTCGATGTCGAAGAACAGAATGCCGACGAAGGCCAATAGCGCAATGCCGAACAGCACGCCGTTCCTGATCGCCCGCGAACCGATGCGCCAGGCGGCGAACAGCACCACGGCGACCACCGCCGGCCGGATGCCGTAAAAAATTCCCTGCACCGCCGGCATGTCGCCGAAGGCCAGATACAAACCGGCGAGCAGGGAGAGCAGCGCGAACGCCGGCAGGAAGAACAGCAGGCCGGCCATCAGCCCCCCGCGCACCCCGTGCAGTAGCCAGCCGGTGTAGATAGCCAGTTGGCAGGCCTCCGGGCCGGGCAACAGCATGCAGTAGTTCAAGGCATGGAGGAAGCGATGCTCCGATATCCAGCGTCGGCGCTCGACGAGTTCCTGATGCATGATCGAAATCTGGCCGGCCGGCCCGCCGAAACTGATGAAACCAAGCTTCAACCAGAAGCGTAGGGCCTCGAACAATGCCGGCGCCGAGGGTGCGGTGATCGCGGTTTGAGACATTAGGCTGCTCCTGCGGGTAATTCCTTTAGAGACACCATTGAAGACGCCACTCGCCGCCAAAGGCGAAAAGCCCGTTTCGGCATAGTCACCAAAAGGGGCTTTTCGTGTAGCGCTTAGCTGAACTTGTAATGCGCCCGCAAGCTGAGACTCAAATCGGCGCTGCCCGTCGGGGCTGGAGTCAGCAAGACTCCTGATCAAAGGGTAAAACACTAGATCGCGGATTTTGGTTCAGCGCTAAGTTCCTCCCGAAGATGCCTTCAAGTCGAACGCAATTTGACTGTATGCCTCGGCGCGAACAATGTCAAATTTGAAGAACCTTGTGAAGAACCTTGTTTGCCATTACACCTAATGTGCTTGGGGGCGATTGGATGTACCATCCGTCGCAACCCGCCAGCACTTACACATTCAGGAGATCCGAAATGGCCAAGGGACAAATGCGCAGCAACCGCGAGCAGAAAAAAACCAAGAAGGACAAGACCAAACCCGCTGCGCCGGCTTTGCCTTTTGGCGGCGCGCAGGGAAAGTCGTCGATTCCGACACCGGTCAAGAAGTAGCGAAATCTCGTCCCGGCCAACGCTGTAGCACCCCTCCTCCAGGCCGACCGGAAACCAGGGGGCCACAATGCCTCGGGGCCATCCTGACAGTTGGGATTGGCCGTGCCGTGACCCTTGGCGACGCCCGGCACGACCTTGTTGCGTCCGTCCAATTTGTCGAACCGCCATGTGCAAGCGCCAATCTGTAGTCTAATGGCTCGCAATTTTTCAAAAGCGACATGGCTCTCAAATCCACCATCTTCAAAGCAGAACTCCAGATTGCCGATCTGGATCGGAATTACTATCAGAACCATACGCTGACTATCGCCCGGCATCCGTCGGAAACCGATGAACGCATGATGGTCCGGGTGCTGGCATTCGCCATGCATGCCGATCCGGCACTGGTGTTTGGCAAAGGTCTGTCGTCCGAGGACGAGCCCGATCTTTGGCGCAAGGACCTGACCGGCGTCATCGAACTCTGGATCGAGGTCGGCCTGCCCGATGAAAAACGCCTCCGGCGTGCCTGCGGACGCGCCCGCCAGGTCGTGGCGGTGACCTACGGCGGCCGTGTCGCGGATATGTGGTGGCAGCAGAACCAGGCATCCCTGCGCCGACAGGACAATCTCACGGTCATCAACCTGTCGCCAGAGGATTCCCGCGCGCTGGCGGCCCTGGCCGCGCGCGGCATGCAACTGCAATGCACGCTGCAAGAAGGCGAACTGTGGCTGATCGTCGACGGCGAGAACACGCGCATCGCGCCGGAAATCAGGATGGCGCCGCCCGCGCCCTGACCGGGCCTCAGGCCGAATTCCGTTCCGCGATCTTCGCCAGCGCGGTCCTCAGCAGCACCGCATCGTCCTCGGCGCCCCAGCCGCGTTCCATGGTTTCCGCAAACAGCGCCAGCGCGCGTTCGCCGAATGTCGCGTCGCAGCCGCCGGCGGCGGCCATCGCCAATCCCAGCCCTATGTCCTTGTGCAGGATGCGGGCGTGGGCGCGCGGCGCGAAGTCGCCGGCAAAGGCGCGCGGAAATACGGAAGCGCTTGTCGGCCAGTGCCGCCAGCACCGGCCGCCGGCCGCAGATCGCGCGCGACCACGTCGAAGCCGGCGCGGCGCAGGGCTTTGAGCATCGGCAGGCCCATGTTGCCGACACCGATCACGCCTATGGTTTTCATGCACTGCCTCCGTCTTGCGGCAATGCCTGCAGCGCCGCCGCGACGCCACCCCGCACCAGCGGCAGCGGCACCGCCAGCATCAGGTTCAGCGGCAGGCCGAAATCCTCGACGACATGGCCGGCGGCATCGCGCCAGCGCCCGTCGGCACCCGGCCCGCTGGCGCGCAGGCGCTCACGCAAGGGTCGCAGGTCGTCGGCATAGCCGATCACGATCTTGCCCAGCGCCAGTGCGTAGCCGATTTCGACGCAGGTTCCCGAATCCGGCTCATCGCCGCGAAACGGGTTGAGGTTGGCCAGCACCGCGTCGGCCGCAGCGATGCACTGCAGATTGCTGCGGTAAATGGCGGCAGCCTTCGGCGGGACGTCGTCGTCGAGCGGGATCAGGGCCTCATGCCCGGCCGCGCGGCACAGTTCGCGCACCCGGCCGGCCCACGCCGCCGCATCGGGCCGGAACACGTCCGGCCCGGCAAGGTAGAGCCTCATCTGCCTACCATCGCGCCGGCCTTCATGCCATTCGCAGCCGTCGGGACAAATGGCCACGGCACGCGTTCTTCCGTTTCAGAATTCCTCCTGGCCAAGCATGATCAACTCGTAGATGGCCTTGGGCGTGCCCGGCAATTGCGCAATGTGAATCGCGGTGAGGCCGTCGAGCCGGGTAATCCCGATATCGGCACCAACCGCCAGAAACAGTTCGACCGGCGCGGCATGGCCGTTGAGTATCGCCGTGATCAGCGGCGTGTTGCCGTCCTGGTCCTGGGCATCGACATCGCAGCCGGCACTCACCAGTGTCGCCGCGATGCTTTCATGGCCGCCGGCCGCCGCCGCGTGCAGCGGACGCTCCTTGTTCGGACCGAGCACTTCGAGATTGGTGCCGGCCTCGCACATCACCCGCACTGCGGCCACGCAGCCGAGCTTGGCCGCGACGTAGAGCGGCGGACCGTCGCGCGCCAGCATGGCCTCGGTGAGGCTGATGTTCACCCAGTCGGCAGGTGTCAGTTCGGGCGAGGGCATGGATCAGAGCAAATGTTTGCCGAAGAAGGCCAGCATGCGTTCCCAGGCCAGGCTGGCGGCATTGGCGTCATAGACGTCGGCACGCCGCTCGTTGAAGAAAGCGTGGTCGCCTTCGTAGCGATACAGTTCCGGCGGGTTGCCGGCGGCGCGCATCGCAGCGTCGAGCGCGTCTGCAGCGGCCGGCGTGCACCAGTCGTCCTTGCTGGCGAAATGGCCCTGGAAGGGAATGCGGATATTCGCCGGGTCGGCAAACTCTTTG
>JANMTA010000523.1:0-12779 GCA_031389965.1 Betaproteobacteria bacterium | reverse complement strand
CATGTTGCTGCGTCTGATCGTCCGCGACTTTGTCATCGTCGACCGCATCGAACTGGAGTTCGGCGGCGGCTTTGGCGCGCTGACCGGCGAGACCGGCGCCGGAAAATCCATTCTTGTCGATGCGCTGGCGCTGGCGCTGGGCGAGCGCGCCGATGCGGCGGTGGTCAGGAACGGCGCCGAGCGTGCGGAGATTTCCGCCGAGTTCGACGTGGCCCCCGGCAGTGCGCTCGAGTCCTGGTTGCGAGCGGGAGATTTCGACACCGATGCCTGCCTGCTGCGCCGCGTGATCGACAGTGCCGGCCGCTCCCGTGCCTATGTCAACGGTGCTGCGGCCACGCTCGGACAATTGCGCGAGGCCGCCGATTTCCTCGCCGACATCCACGGCCAGAACGCCCATCATTCCCTGTTGCGCGGCAATGCACAGCGCGACTTGCTCGACACTCATGCCGGCGCGCAGTCGCTGGCGCGTGGCGTCGCGACGGCTTGGGCGGCATGGCGCGCGGCGCGCGAGGCGCGTCACGCTGCGGAAAAGGATGTCGAGGCCTCCGTGCGCGAGCGCGAACTGCTCGAGTGGCAAGTCAGGGAACTGGTCGCCCTGGGTTTCGATGTTGCCGGATGGCAGGAAACGGAACTGGAACACCGCCGCCTGGGCAATGCCAATGTCCTGCTGGAAGGCGCTGGCATGGCGCTGGCGGCGCTGGAGGATGGCGAGGCGGCGAGCCTGCCGATGTTGCAGCATGCCGGCGCGAAGCTCGCCGAATTGACGTCTTTTGATCCGGCGCTGGGCGAGGCCGGCGCTTTGTTCGAGACGGCACTGATCCAGCTCGAAGAGTCGGCGCTGGCGCTACGGCGATATCAGGATCGCCTGGAGCTTGATCCCGCGCGGCTCGGCGAACTCGACAGTCGCATCGATGCCGTGACGCAGATGGCGAGGAAGCACCGCGTCACGCCCGAGGAATTGCCCGCCCTGCTGGAGGCTCTGCAGACCCGCCTGGCCGAACTCACCTTGCGTGCCGATCCGGCGGCACTGGCCGAGCGTGAGCGCAAGGCGGAAGCCGCATTTCGCGAGTCAGGGAAAAAGCTTTCCGCACTGCGCACGAAGGCGGCCAGGGTCTTGTCCGCGGCCGTCACTGCCGGCATGCAGGAACTGGCCATGGCCGGCGGACGCTTCGAAGTCGCACTTGCGCCGCTGCCCGAGGGCGCCGCCTGCGGGCTGGAGAGCGTTGAATTCCTGGTCTCGGCCAATGCCGGTCAGCCCCTGCGCGCACTGGCCAAGGTGGCTTCCGGCGGCGAACTGTCGCGCATCGGCCTGGCCTTGCAGGTTGTCGCCAGTCAGGCGAAGTCGGAAAAACTCGCCGCCGGCACACTGATATTCGACGAAGTCGATGTCGGCATCGGCGGCCGCGTCGCGGAAATCGTCGGCCGCATGCTGCGCGAGTTGGGCCACAGCCGCCAGGTGCTGTGCGTCACCCATCTGCCGCAGGTCGCGGCGCAGGCCGACTGGCAGTGGTCGATCGCCAAGGAAACGCGCAAGGGGGCGACGACGTCGACGGTCAGCGTCCTCGACCGGGAGGCGCGCATAGGCGAGATCGCGCGCATGCTGGGCGGCGAGAAAATCACTGAAACCACGCGCCGCCACGCGGCGGAAATGCTGGGTCAGGGCTAGCGCCGATTAGCCGGGAATGCCGGGCGCGCCCAGCATGGTCACCACGCCGGTGGCAATGAACACGGCGGCGGCGATCCAGCGGATCAGGTTCAGCGGCAGGCGCTTTGCAAGCTTCTCGCCGATGATGACCGCCGGCACATTGGCCAGCATCATCCCCAGCGTGGTGCCCAGCACCACGGCGAACAGCGCTCCCTGAAACTGGGCGCCCAGCGCGATCGTGGCGAACTGGGTCTTGTCGCCCATTTCGGCGATGAAGAAGGCGATCGTGGTGGTGACGAAGGCGCCGGCAGGATGAATTTTCGGGTCTTCGTCCAGTGAATCCGGGTGCAGTGCCCACAGGCCGAAGATGATGAAGACTGCGCCGGTGATCCACGGCAGCCATTGCGGCGCAATCAGCTGCGCCAGCCAGACGCCGACGGAACCGGCCAGCGCGTGATTGAGAATGGTCGCGACGAAAATGCCGGCAATGATGGCCCAGGGTTTTCTCAGCCGGGCGGCGAGAACGAAGGACAGCAACTGCGTCTTGTCGCCGATCTCGGCGATGGCGACCAGGGTGGTCGAGGTGAGAAATGCTTCCATGCGGCCGCTTAAACGGCCGCCTTGCGGTGCGGGCAGTCAGCCTTGTGGCACTCGACATAGAGGTAGAGGGCGTGTTCGCGGACCGTGAAGCCGCGCTCCTGCGCAACGCTGACTTGGCGCTTTTCGATTGCGGCGTCGAAAAATTCCTCAACCCGGCCGCAATCCACACAGACCAGATGGTCGTGGTGCTTGCCTTCATTCAGTTCGAAAATCGCCTTGCCGGATTCAAAATGATGTCGCTGCAGCAGGCCCGCCTGTTCGAACTGGGTCAGCACTCGATAGACGGTGGCCAGCCCGATATCCAGGCCGTCAGCCAGCAGGTGTCGATAGACATCTTCCGCCGTGACATGGCGCGGCGAACCCTCGTCCTGCAACTTGTGGAAGAGGTCGAGAATCTTGAGGCGCGGATAGGTTGCCTTGAGGCCGATACTCTTGAGGTCGTCGGGATGGGTCATGGAGCGGCAAACGCGGCGTCAGGGGCTGAACGGGCAGCTATGATATAGTTTTCGCGCTCCGATTGGGATAATCCCATCGGGAAATGACGAGGTTTGCCGGAATGCGGCAGCCATCTCCTAATAGTGTTTTTCCGGAATTCCCCGATGAAGCGATTCCTGTTGCTCCTGCCTTTTCTGGCAGCTTGTTCCACTACGCCGGCGATCACCAGCATTCTCACGCCCTATCGCATCGATGTGCGACAGGGCAACTTCGTCACGCAGGACATGGTGGCGCAGTTGAAGCCGGGTCTTAGCCGCGAGCAGGTACGTTTCATTCTCGGCTCGCCTCTGGTGGCCGACATGTTTCACGTCGACCGCTGGGACTACGTGTATCGCTTCCAGCCGGGACATGGCGAGGCCATACAGCGTGGCCTGACTGTCTTCTTTCAGGATAACAAGCTGACGCGTGTCGCCGGCGACGTCGTTGCCGAAGATGGCTCCAGGGCGGAAGCGCCCAAGTCTGCCGCGCAAGTGATCGACATTCCGGGATCCGCATCGGCTGCGGCATCAACGGTGGCACCGACGGCGGCCGACGCTGACAAGCAAGAGAAGAAGTAGGGCATGGAAAAAATCCGCTACGCCATTGCCGGCAGTTCCGGACGCATGGGCCGCACCCTGATCGAGGCCGTGCAGCAGGATGCCGGTGCACGCCTTGCCGCCGCGCTTGAACACAGCAGCAGTCCGTTTCTCGGCAAGGATGCCGGCGAACTGGTCGGTGCCCCCTGTGGTGTCAGGATTACGGCCGATCTCGATGCCGCGCTGGCGGACGCGGATTGCCTGATCGACTTTACGCGGCCAGAGGGTACGCTGGAGCATCTCGCGGCCTGCCGGCGCCATGGCGTCAGCCTGGTGATCGGCACCACCGGATTTTCGGCACAGGGCAAGCGCACCATCGAAGCGGCGGCGCGGGAGATCCCCATCGTCTTCGCACCGAACATGGCGGTAGGCGTCAATGCGGTGTTTCGCCTGCTCGATGTCGCGGCGCGCATCCTCAACGAAGGTTACGACGTTGAAGTCATCGAGGCGCATCACCGGCACAAGGTCGACGCACCGTCGGGCACGGCTCTGCGCATGGGTGAAGTGGTGGCGGCCGCACTCGGCCGCGACTTGTCGGAGTGCGCCGTGTACGGCCGCGAAGGCCATACCGGCGAGCGTCCGGCGACGCAAATCGGCTTTTCGACCATACGCGGCGGCGACATTGTCGGCGACCACACGGTGCTGTTTGCCGGTGCCGGCGAGCGCATCGAGATCACTCACAAGTCCGCCAGTCGCATGCCTTATGCGCTGGGCGCCTTGCGCGCCGGGCGCTTCATGCAGGGCCGCGATAGCGGCCTGTTCGACATGCAGGATGTGCTCGGCCTGAAATAAGGCCCCCGGTGCGTAGCGTGCTGCCCGCGCGTTGCGATGCCGGGGCTGGCAAGGTATAATCCTAAGGTTTGCCGGACGCCATGTGAATCAAGCAGTGTCCGGTTCCTGTCGCCGCATTGTCTTGTTTCGGGAGCCTCATCGTGTCTCACTTTCCGCCTGCCCTTCTTGCCCTGGCCGACGGAACGGTGTTTAGAGGCAAGGGCATCGGCGCCGAAGGCAACAGCGTCGGCGAAGTGGTGTTCAATACGGCGCTCACCGGCTACCAGGAAATCCTCACGGATCCCTCCTACGCCCGCCAGATCGTTACCCTGACTTATCCCCATATCGGCAACTACGGTGTCAATCGCCAGGACTGCGAATCTGCTTCCATTTACGCGGCCGGCCTGGTGATCCGCGACCTGCCCCTGCTGGCTTCGAATTTCCGCAGCGAGCAAACCCTTGATGCCTACCTGCGAGCCGAAAATGTGCTCGGGCTGGCCGACATCGACACGCGCAAGCTGACCCGCATCCTGCGCGAAAAGGGCGCCCAGGCCGGTTGCCTCGTGTCTGCCAATGCGGCCGGCGAACATCTCGATGCCGACGCTGCGGTAGCGATGGCGCGCGCTTTCCCCGGCCTGGCCGGCATGGACCTGGCGCAGGTGGTCAGCGCGCAGCAGGCCTATGCCTGGACCGAAGGCGAGTGGCAGCTCGGTGCAGGCTTTGCCCGGCCCGAGAAGTTTCGCTTCAAGGTGGTCGCCTACGATTTCGGCGTCAAGCGCAACATCCTGCGCATGCTGGCTTCACGCGGTTGCGATCTCACCGTGGTGCCGGCAAAAACTCCGGCAGCCGATGTGCTGGCAATGAAGCCCGACGGCATCTTCCTGTCCAATGGCCCGGGAGATCCCGAGCCGTGCGACTATGCCGTCACGGCGATCCGCACCTTCCTCGACCAGAAGTTACCGACCTTCGGCATCTGTCTCGGGCACCAGTTGATGGCGCTCGCGGCCGGCGGCAAGACGCTCAAGATGAAGTTCGGTCACCATGGCGCCAACCATCCGGTCAAGGATCTGGACTCCGGGCAGGTACTGATCACCAGCCAGAACCACGGTTTTGCCGCCGATCCGACGACTCTGCCGGCGAACGTAAGGGTGACCCACGTCTCGCTGTTCGACGGCAGCCTGCAGGGCATGGCCTGGACCGACCGGCCGGCTTTCAGCTTCCAGGGCCACCCCGAAGCCAGTCCTGGGCCGCACGACGTGGCCTATCTGTTCGACCGCTTCATCCAGTCGATGGAGAAATGATGGCCCGCCACGCTCGCAACCCCGGCTCGCTGCCCCCCACAGGGGGGCGCTGTCTCCTTGGGGACGGCCCGGCGGAGACATAACATGCCAAAGCGCACAGACCTACATTCCATCCTCATCATCGGCGCCGGCCCGATCGTCATCGGCCAGGCCTGCGAATTCGACTATTCCGGCGCCCAGGCCTGCAAGGCCCTGCGCGAAGAGGGCTATCGCGTGATCCTGGTCAACTCCAATCCGGCCACGATCATGACCGACCCGGAAATGGCCGACGTGACCTATATCGAGCCGATCACCTGGCGCGTGCTGGAAAACATCATCGCCAAGGAGCGGCCCGACGCCGTGCTGCCGACCATGGGCGGCCAGACCGCCCTGAACTGCGCGCTCGATCTGGCCAAGCATGGCGTGCTGGAAAAGTATGGCGTCGAAATGATCGGCGCCTCGCGCGAGGCCATCGACATGGCCGAGGACCGCGAAAAGTTCAAGCAGGCGATGACCCGCATCGGCCTCGGTTCGGCGCGCTCCGGCATCGCCCACAGCATGGAAGAGGCGCAGCAGGTGCAAGGTGCCATGGGCTTTCCCACCATCATCCGGCCGTCCTTCACCATGGGCGGTTCCGGCGGCGGCATTGCCTACAACCAGGAAGAATTCGTCGAAATCTGCAAGCGCGGCCTGGAAGCCTCGCCGACCAAGGAACTGCTGATCGAGGAATCCCTGCTCGGCTGGAAAGAGTACGAGATGGAGGTGGTGCGCGACCACAAGGACAACTGCATCATCGTATGTTCGATCGAGAACCTCGATCCGATGGGTGTGCATACCGGCGATTCGATCACCGTTGCTCCGGCGCAGACGCTGTCCGACCGCGAATACCAGATCATGCGCAACGCCAGCGTTGCCGTGCTGCGCGAGATCGGCGTCGATACCGGCGGCTCCAACGTGCAGTTCGCCATCAACCCGAAGAACGGCGCGATGGTGGTGATCGAGATGAACCCGCGCGTGTCGCGCTCCTCGGCACTGGCCTCGAAGGCCACCGGCTTCCCGATCGCGAAAATCGCCGCCAAGCTGGCGGTGGGTTTCACCCTCGACGAACTGAGGAACGACATCACCGGCGGCGCCACGCCGGCCTCCTTCGAGCCGTCGATCGACTATGTGGTGACCAAGGTCCCGCGCTTCGCCTTCGAGAAGTTTCCGACGGCCAATGATCGCCTGACGACGCAGATGAAATCGGTCGGCGAAGTGATGGCCATCGGCCGCAGCTTCCAGGAATCGATGCAGAAGGCGTTGCGCGGACTGGAAGTCAGCGTCTATGGTTTCGACGAAATCGACGCCGATCCCGAAGAAATCAACCGCGAACTGGCCAGCCCGGGTCCGCAGCGTATCTGGTATGTGGCCCAGGCCTTCCGCGAGGGTTACTCGCTGCAGCAGGTATTTGATCTGACCAGTATCGATCCGTGGTTCCTGGTGCAGATCGAGGAAATCATCACCATCGAAGGCTGGATGCGTTCGCAGAACCTGGATGACTTCGATGCCGTCATGCTGCGCAATCTCAAGCGCAAGGGCTTTTCCGACCGCCGCATCGGCACCCTGGTCAATGCCAGCGCCGACTCGACCGCCGGCGCCAGTGGCGAAACGGCAGTGCGCGAACGGCGCCACGCGCTCGGCGTACGACCGGTGTACAAGCGCGTCGACACCTGCGCCGGCGAGTTCTCCACGGCGACGGCCTACATGTATTCGACCTACGAGGAAGAGTGCGAGGCGCGGCCGACGGCGCGCAAGAAGATAATGGTGCTCGGCGGCGGTCCCAACCGCATCGGCCAGGGCATCGAGTTCGACTACTGCTGCGTGCATGCCGCGCTGGCGATGCGCGAAGACGGCTATGAGACCATCATGGTCAACTGCAATCCGGAAACGGTGTCCACCGACTACGACACCTCGGATCGCCTCTACTTCGAGCCGGTGACCCTCGAAGATATTCTTGAAATCGTCCATGTCGAGCAACCGACCGGAGTCATCGTCCAGTTCGGCGGCCAGACGCCCTTGAAGCGCGCGCGCGAACTCGAAGCCAACGGCGTCCCCATCATCGGCACCAGCCCCGACATGATCGATGCCGCCGAGGACCGCGAGCGCTTCCAGAAGTTGCTGCACGACCTCGGCCTCAGGCAGCCGCCGAATCGCACGGCACGCACCGAGCCCGACGCGATTCGCCTCGCCGCCGAGATCGGCTACCCATTGGTGGTGCGGCCCTCCTATGTGCTGGGCGGCCGCGCCATGGAAATCGTCCATGAGCAGAAGGATCTCGAGCGCTACATGCGTGACGCGATCAAGGTCTCCTTCGATTCGCCGGTGTTGCTCGACCGCTTCCTCAATGACGCCACCGAGGTCGATGTCGATGCACTGTCCGATGGTACGCAAGTGCTGATCGGCGGCATCATGGAGCACATCGAGCAGGCGGGCGTGCATTCGGGCGATTCGGCCTGTTCGCTGCCGCCCTTTACGCTGTGTCCGGAAATCCAGGACGAACTGCGTCGCCAGACCGAGATGATGGCCAAGGGGCTCAACGTGGTCGGCCTGATGAACGTGCAGTTCGCGATTCAGGGCTGCGGCGATGACGCTGTGGTCTACGTGCTCGAAGTCAATCCGCGCGCTTCTCGTACCGTGCCCTTCGTTTCCAAGGCCACCAGCCTGCCGCTGGCCAAGATCGCGGCGCGCTGCATGGCCGGGCGCAGTCTTGCCGATCAGGGCATGACTCGTGAAATCATCCCGCCCTACTTTTCGGTGAAGGAAGCGGTGTTCCCCTTCATCAAGTTCCCCGGGGTCGATACCATTCTCGGTCCCGAGATGAAATCCACGGGCGAAGTGATGGGTGTCGGCCGGACCTTCGGTGAGGCCTTCGTCAAGTCACAGCTTGCCGCCGGCACGCGGTTGCCGAAGTCCGGCAAGGTTTTCATCAGCGTGAAGCCGGCCGACCGGCCGAAGGCGGTCGACGTTGCCCGCGAATTGCACGAACTGGGTTTTTCCCTGGTGGCGACGCGCGGCACCGGAGGCGCGATCGAAGCCGCCGGCATTCCGGTCGCCATGGTGAACAAGGTGACCGAAGGACGGCCGCACATCGTCGACATGATCAAGAACAAGGAAATCGTTCTGATAGTGAATACCGTCGAGGAAAAGCGCGCCGCGATCGCGGATTCGCGCTCGATCCGCACCTCTGCGCTGGGCGCGAAGGTGACCCTTTTCACTACCATCGAGGGCGGCCGTGCCGCCTGTGCCGGCATGCGTCATGACGGTCTCGAAACTTACTCGCTGCAGTCCCTGCACGCAGAATTGCCGACATGAGCGGAAAATTTCCCATCACCCTGCGTGGCGCCGAACTGCTGCGAAAAGAGCTGCAACGGCTGAAGACGGTTGATCGTCCCGCAGTGATTGCGGCGATTGCCGAGGCGCGCTCGCACGGTGACCTTTCGGAGAACGCCGAATACGATGCCGCGAAGGAACGTCAGGGCTTCATCGAAGGGCGCCTCAAGGAAGTCGAGGGCAAGCTGGGCAACGCCCAGATCATAGATCCGGCAGCGCTCGATGCCGATGGCCGCGTCGTCTTTGGCTCCACGGTCGAACTGGAAGACATGGACAGCGGCAGCAAGGTGAGCTACCAGATCGTCGGTGACGACGAGGCCGACATCAAGGCCGGCATGCTGTCGCTCAATTCTCCGGTGGCGCGCGCGCTGATCGGCAAGTTTGCCGGCGACGTGGCCGAAGTGCAGACACCCGGCGGAAGGCGCGAATACGAAATACTCGACGTCAAATACGTCTGAATGAGGGGCCTGGCGTCGGCGCTGTACAACATCGCGGTGACCCTCTGGGTTGGCGGTTTGCTGGCGATTGGTTACCTTGCCGCACCGGTGCTGTTCTCCCAGCTTGCCAATCGCAGCGTGGCCGGAACTGTCGCCGGGGCGATGTTCTCGGCCATTGCCTGGGTCGGCCTCGCCTGCGGGACTTACCTGGTCCTCTACCTGATGTTTGGCAAAGGCTGGCGTGCCGTGCAGTCAGGCGTTTTCTGGATCGTGCTGCTGATGCTGGCGCTGACCGTGGCCAGCCATTTCGGCGTGCAGCCGATACTTGCGCAGTTGAAGGCCGATGCCTTGCCGCGGCAGGTCATGGAAAGCGCGCTACGCGATCGCTTCAGCACTTGGCATCAGGTGTCGGGCGCGCTTTACCTGGTGCAATCCCTGCTGGGAATCGCGCTGGTGATATTGCAGGAGCGGGGCAAAGGGCGTTAGCCCTTGCGGCTGCGCGCTTCGCTGCGCGCCGCGGCCTGCTTCTTGGTCATTGCTTCGGACTTTCGCCGTGTCGCCGGCGCCGATTTTTCTGCAGCAGCGTCCTTGGGATTCTCGCGCCACAGCACCAGGAGGTTGCCGATGTGCTGCACCTCGGCGCAGTTGAGCGCCGTACAGATTTCAATGAACAGGGCCTCGCGTACTTCCCGTTCAATGCCGTAAAGTCGCAGCTTGATCAATTCGTGGGCCTTGAGGCAGCGGTCGATCTCCGCCAGTACCGAAGGCGTCAGGCCTTTCTGGCTGATGGAGACGACGGGGTTCAGGTGGTGCGCGGCGGCCCGCAGGGCGCGGCGCTGGACGGGGCTCAGCTGGGTGGTATTTTCAGTCATGGTGGAATTCACTGCTGTCCGGTTAAATTGAAGGTTGAATCGCTGTAAGTCATGACTGACAAGGGTTTCCGAGCGACAAGGGGTGTCTCCGATTTGAATTCAGAAATGCCGTTCCGCCAGAATTCCGAGCTTTTGCTCGGAGACAGCCATGAACACCGGCAAGACACTGTTCGCCCAGGCCATGGACTTTCTGCCGTGGAAGACCTTTCATCGAATCGTGGCGCGCCACGGTGGCGACAAAGGTGTTCGGGCATTGACGTGCGCCGAGCAATTCCGGGCGATGGCCTTTGCGCAGCTGACCTACCGAGAGAGTCTGCGGGATATCGAAGCCTGTCTGCTGGCCCAAGCGGCGAAGTTGTATCACATGGGATTTCGCGAACCGGTGGCGAGATCGACGTTGGCCGACGCCAACGAATTGCGCGATTGGCGCATCTGGGAAAGATTCGCCGGACGACTGATTGCTCAAGCCCGCGAGTTGTATCTCAGCGAGGACTTGGGACTCGATCTGTCGAATACCGTATATGCCTTGGACTCGACGACCATCGACTTGTGTCTGTCCGTGTTTCCATGGGCGCACTTTCGCACCACCAAGGCGGCGGTAAAGATGCACACCCTGCTCGACCTGAAGGGCAACATCCCGAGTTTCATCCACGTCTCCGACGGCAAACTCCACGACGTTCATGCCCTCGACCTGCTGGAATTGGAGGCGGGGGCGATCTACGTGATGGACCGGGGCTACGTCGATTTCGCACGTCTGCATACACTGCATCTGGCCGGCGCATTCTTCGTCACGCGAGCCAAGTCGAACATGAACTTTCATCGCATCTACTCCGCGAAGACCGATCGCAGCACCGGGGTGATCTGCGATCAGACCATCGAGCTCGATGGCTTCTACACCAAGCAGGACTATCCCGCGAAGCTGCGCCGCGTTCGATTCAAGGATCCCGAGACCGGCAAGACGCTCGTCTTCCTCACCAATCAGATGACATTCCCGGCGGCCACCATCTGTGCGCTCTACAAGAATCGTTGGCATGTCGAGTTGTTCTTCAAGTGGATCAAGCAGCATCTTCGGATCAAGCGTTTCTTCGGTACGTCAGAGAATGCGGTCAAGACACAAATCTGGATCGCGGTGTCGGTTTATGTACTCATCGCCATCGTCAAGAAGCGCCTCAACCTCGACGCCTCGCTCTACACTTTGCTACAGATATTGTCGGTCACGCTTTTCGAGAAGATGCCCTTGCAGCAAGCCTTTCCGGGCAGCGACTCCAGTTCCGACAGCATCACAATCAACAACCAATTGAATCTGTTCGCGATTTAACCGGACACCAGTGTATCCGGATATCGAACCAGAGTGACTGCCGCTGGAGGTATTCAACATCCAGTTTCACCTTTTCCGGGATCGGCAACTCGTCACGCCCGTTGACCTGCGCCCAACCGGTAAGGCCCGGAACCAATTCATTCACACCGAACCGGGTACGCAAGGCGATTAAATCGTTCTGATTAAACAGAGCGGGGCGAGGCCCGACAAAGCTCATGTCCCCGACCAGAATACTCCACAACTGGGGCAACTCATCCAGGCTGGACTTGCGGAGGAAAGAACCGATCGGCGTCAGATAGACCTTTGGATCTTGCAGCAAATGCGTGGCTACGGCCGGCGTACCTACCCGCATGCTGCGGAACTTCGGCATATTGAAAATCCGGTTCCCCTTGCCTGCCCGGTCTGACCAGTAAAGCGCCGGCCCCGGCGATGTCAGGCGCACCAGAAGCGCGACGAGCAGAACCAGCAGCGCAAGAACGAGCGCGGCGCACAACCCCAAAACCAGATCAAACAACCGCTTCATACCGGAACCCGTTGAGCTCACAATAAACGTGCGGATTGACCTTTCGCCGCGAGAAGCGCCACCGCCTTCTTGTCGAACGAAACGAAGGTTTCTCCGCCAAGCCAGCTTCCCTCGTAAGCAATGGCTCCATCCGCAAAATCCCCACCTGCTTCGAGCACTGATAGCCCCGCCTCTGCAGCAGGCCTGTTGACTTCAACGTTTGCGACGGCAAGCAACGCACGGATCGCGGCGGCAGTGTCGGCAGGCTGAAAGTCGTAGACCCTGCGCAGCACCCACACAAACTCGCATAGGCACGGCATTGCTACCGCGATCAATTCCGCATCGGTCAAAACCGTGGTGGCGACATCGGCTTGCGCGGGGTCATCACGCACCACAGCACGAACAAGAACGTTGGTATCAACGGCGACCCTCATCTTTTGCCTGCCCATGCCAGCGCAGTCGCGTCGTTGATTTCTTCAATGGTTGCTACTTTTTTTGTTCGGCCAGCGAGCAAACCTACGAAGCCGTCAATCGTACCCGCAGGCCGCGCCGCCTTGATCAGGCCCCGGCCATCCGGCAGTAAATCCAGCTCGATCTTTCCCCCCGGCCTGATGCCCAAGTGTTGCAGAACGTCTTTTCTAAGCGTTACTTGCCCTTTTGCGGTAACGGTCAGTGTGGTCATGATTATCTTCTCGAAGCCTCTTGATGGTCCGAATTGTAATGCTAATTCACATTACGCCGAATACCTGCTGTGCAATTATGAGGCGTCACGCAGTCCTTCCATCGTCAGCCAATGCTCGGCTGTCCGCCGCAAGCCTTCGTCGACGCTGATTGGCGGCGTCCAGTCCAAGAGCTCCCTCGTCTTGCCGATATCGACCTCCAGCGAACCGCACAGGCGCTGTGCCATGTCGTGCC
>JANMTA010000515.1:0-4592 GCA_031389965.1 Betaproteobacteria bacterium | reverse complement strand
ATTGAACCAAACATTCATTCAGGAGTTGTAATCATGGCTGTAAGCAAAGCTGAAATTCTCGATGCCATCGCTGGCATGACCGTTCTCGATCTGTCCGAGCTGATCAAGGAAATGGAAGTCAAGTTTGGCGTTTCCGCCGCTGCGGCAGCCGTTGCCGTGGCCGCTCCCGCCGCCGGTGGTGGTGCCGCCGCTGTAGAAGAGCAGACCGAATTCACCGTGATGTTGCTGGCCGCGGGCGAAAAGAAGGTCGAAGCCATCAAGGTCGTTCGCGCTGCCACGGGCCTCGGCCTCAAGGAAGCCAAGGATCTGGTGGATGGCGCACCGAAGGCTGTCAAGGAAGGCATCAACAAGGCCGACGCAGAAGCCCTCAAGAAGCAACTTGAGGATGCCGGCGCCAAGGTCGAAATCAAGTAATTGCATCTCGATCGCGGGTTGGCGGCAAGACCGCCAACCCGTTATTGGTGCTTGTAGAACCGAATTATGTTGCAACTGTTGAGTTTCGCCCCTTTGTACCTGATCCGGGGGTTACACGAGAGTGCTGAACCATTTTGCCTCAGCCCTGTCTTTTGACCTTCGACGTCTGAATCCTGAACGGAGCCACCATGGCGTATTCCTATACCGAAAAAAAGCGCATTCGCAAGAGTTTTGCCAAGCGGGCCAACGTCCTCGACGTGCCTTTTCTGCTGGCAACGCAAATCGAGTCCTACACGCGCTTCCTGCAGGCTGACGTACCCCCCGCGCAGCGCCGCAACGAAGGCCTGCAAGCGGCGTTCACGTCGATCTTCCCGATCGTTGCACATTCGGGGAATGCCCGCCTGCATTTCGTCGAGTTCATGCTCGGCGAGCCGACGTTCGACGTCAAGGAATGCCAGCAACGCGGCCTGACTTTCGCCAGTCCGTTGCGCGCCAAGGTTCGCCTCGAACTGCTCGACCGCGATACCAAGGCGGTCAAGGAGGTCAAGGAAGACCAGCCGCTCTACATGGGCGAAATCCCATTGATGACTACCACGGGTTCCTTCGTCATTAACGGCACGGAGCGTGTCATCGTTTCCCAGTTGCATCGTTCGCCGGGCGTCTTCTTCGAACACGACAAGGGCAAGACCCATAGCTCCGGCAAGCTGCTGTTCTCGGCGCGCATCATTCCCTACCGCGGCTCCTGGCTGGATTTCGAATTTGATCCGAAGGACATCCTGTACTTCCGCATCGACCGCCGCCGCAAGATGCCCGTGACGATTCTGCTCAAGTCCATCGGCATGACCCATGAGCAGATCCTCGCGACCTTTTTCGAGTTCGATACCTTCCATTTTTCGAAGAAGGGCATCCTTTTCGAAGTCGTGCCGGAACGCCTGCGCGGCGAGGTGGCGAAGTTCGACATCCTCGACAAGGCGGGCAAGGTTCTCGTCGCCAAGGACAAGCGCATCACCGTCAAGCACATCCGCGACATGGCCGAGGCCGGCATCAAGAAAATCATTGTTCCGGATGAGTTCATGATCGGCCGGATCATCGCCCGCAACATCGTGAATGCAGAAACCGGAGAAGTTCTGGCCAACGCCAACGACGAGATTACCGAAGACCTGCTGGCTAAACTCGCGGCCGGCGAGATCGAGGAAATTCAGACGCTTTACGTCAACGATCTCGATCGCGGCGCCTACATCTCCTCGACTCTGCGCATCGACGAGACCGCCGACCAGTGGGCGTCGCGTGTGGCCATCTACCGCATGATGCGCCCCGGCGAGCCGCCGACGGAAGATGCCGTGGAAAATCTGTTCCACGGCCTGTTCTACTCGGATGAGCGTTACGACCTTTCGGCAGTCGGCCGCATGAAGTTCAATCGCCGTGTCGGTCGCGATGAAATCGAGGGCTCGGGTACGCTGTCGAACGAGGACATCGTCGATGTCGTCCGTATTCTTGTCGAACTGCGCAACGGACGTGGTGAAGTCGATGACATCGATCACCTCGGCAACCGCCGCGTGCGTTCGGTTGGCGAACTCGCCGAGAACCAGTTCCGTGCCGGTCTGGTGCGCGTCGAGCGCGCCGTCAAGGAGCGTCTGAACCAGGCGGAAAGCGACAACCTGATGCCGCACGACCTGATCAATGCCAAACCCATTTCGGCCGCGATCAAGGAGTTTTTCGGTTCCAGCCAGCTTTCCCAGTTCATGGACCAGACCAACCCGCTGTCGGAGATTACGCACAAGCGTCGTGTCTCGGCTCTCGGCCCGGGCGGTCTGACCCGCGAGCGCGCCGGCTTCGAAGTGCGCGACGTGCACCCCACGCACTACGGCCGCGTCTGCCCGATCGAAACGCCGGAAGGCCCGAACATCGGTCTGATCAACTCGCTGGCGCTGTACGCGCGCACCAACGAATACGGTTTCATGGAAACCCCCTACCGCAAGGTGGAAAACAGCCATGTGACTGACCATATCGAATATCTGTCGGCGATCGAGGAGGGCAAGTACGTTGTTGCCCAGGCAAATGCCCAGCTGGACAAGAAGGGCAAGCTCAGCGATGCCCTGGTGTCCTGCCGCTTCAAGGGCGAGTTCGAACTGAAGGAGCCCCCGGAGGTCCAGTACATGGACGTCGCGCCAAGCCAGATCGTCTCGGTCGCCGCTTCGCTGATTCCCTTCCTTGAGCACGACGATGCGAATCGCGCCTTGATGGGTGCCAACATGCAGCGCCAGGCGGTTCCTTGCGTGCGTCCGGAGAAGGCCCTGGTCGGTACCGGAATCGAGCGCACCGTGGCGGTCGACTCGGGGACTGCAGTACAGGCCCTGCGCGGCGGCGTGATCGACTACATCGACGCAAACCGGATCGTGGTTCGGGTCAATGACTCGGAAACCGTGGCCGGAGAGGTCGGCGTCGACATCTACAACCTGATCAAGTACACCCGCTCCAACCAGAACACCAACATCAACCAGCGGCCCATCGTCAAAGTCGGCGATCTGATCGCCAAGGGCGACGTGGTAGCCGATGGCGCCTCCACCGATCTGGGTGAACTTGCGCTGGGCCAGAACATGCTCGTCGCGTTCATGCCCTGGAACGGCTACAACTTCGAGGATTCGATCCTGATTTCGGAGCGCGTGGTTGCCGATGACCGTTTCACTTCTATCCATATCGAGGAACTGACGGTCGTCGCACGCGATACCAAGCTGGGCGCCGAGGAGATTTCGCGCGATATCGCCACCCTCGGCGAATCGCAGCTCGGTCGCCTTGACGAATCCGGCATCGTCTACATCGGCGCTGAAGTTGAAGCCGGTGACGTGCTGGTCGGCAAGGTGACGCCGAAGGGCGAAACCCAGCTTACCCCGGAAGAAAAGCTGTTGCGCGCGATCTTCGGTGAGAAGGCCTCCGATGTGAAGGACACGTCCTTGCGCGTGCCTTCCGGCATGATCGGCACCGTAATCGACGTCCAGGTGTTTACCCGGGAAGGTATCGAGCGCGACAAGCGAGCCCAGTCGATCATCGACGACATGCTCCGCGGCTACAAGCAGGACCTGGCGGACCAGATGCGGATTGTCGAGCGTGACACCTTCGCCCGAATCGAGAAGCTGCTGCTCAACAAGATTGCCAGCAAGGGACCGAAAAAGCTGGTCAAGGGCACCAAGATCACCAAGGCCTACCTGGAAACCGTCGAGCACTATCACTGGTTTGACATCTCCCTCGCGGACGAAGGTGCCCAGCAGCAACTGGAAGACCTGCGCGACAGCGTTGAGCAGACCCGCAAGGACTTCGACGTCGCCTTCGAGGCGAAGAAGAAGAAGCTGACCCAGGGCGACGAACTGCCGCCCGGCGTGCAGAAAATGGTCAAGGTCTATCTCGCCGTCAAGCGTCGCCTGCAGCCGGGCGACAAGATGGCCGGCCGCCACGGCAACAAGGGTGTGGTGTCCAAGATCGTTCCGATCGAGGACATGCCGCACATGGCCGATGGCACGCCGATGGACATCGTGTTGAATCCCCTGGGCGTGCCCTCGCGGATGAACATCGGCCAGATTCTGGAAACCCACCTCGGCTGGGCAGCCAAGGGCCTCGGCCTGAAGATCGGCGAGATGCTGAGGAAGCAAGCTGCCGCAGCGGAAATTCGCAAGTTCCTGAACAAGATCTACAACGCATCAGGGCGCAGCGAAGACATCGACGGCCTTACCGAAAAGGAAGTGGTTGAGCTTGCCGGAAATCTGCAAGGCGGCGTGCCCTTCGCTACCCCGGTGTTCGACGGCGCCGATGAGGCGGAAATCAAGGCCATGCTGCAACTCGCCGGCCTGCCCAGCAACGGCCAGGTCGAGCTGTTTGACGGCCGCACCGGCGAATCCTTCGAGCGCCAGGTCACCGTAGGCTACATGCACGTGCTGAAACTGCATCATCTGGTCGACGACAAGATGCACGCCCGTTCCACCGGCCCCTACAGCCTCGTTACCCAGCAGCCCTTGGGCGGCAAGGCTCAGTTCGGTGGTCAGCGCTTCGGTGAAATGGAAGTCTGGGCGCTGGAAGCTTATGGCGCCGCCTACGTGCTGCAGGAAATGCTCACCGTCAAATCAGACGACGTCAACGGCCGCACCAAGGTGTACGAAAACATCGTCAAGGGCGAGCACAAGATCGAT
>JANMTA010000512.1:0-2413 GCA_031389965.1 Betaproteobacteria bacterium | reverse complement strand
CGCAGCGGCCTCACGCTTTCCACCCTCGACAACCAGGCCGCCTTCAAGCGCTCGCAGGATGCCGTTGGCAAGCCGGTGGGCGACCATGTCCTGCTCGACCGCCAGGGCCGCCCGACACGGCTGACCGATTACAAGGGCAAGCCGCTGCTGGTGAATTTCATCTACACCGCCTGCTTCCAGGTTTGTCCCACCACCACCAAGAACTTGCAAAAAGCGGTCGAGAACACCGTCGGCATGCTCGGGCCAAACCGCTTCAACATCGTCAGCATCGGCTTCAACCAGCCCTTCGATTCATCGCAGGCGATGAAAGCATTCTCGACCCAGCACGGCATCCACCTGCCCAACTGGGAATTCCTCAGTCCCGCACCCGCCATCGTCGACGAACTGACGCAGAATTTCGGCTTCAGCTATGTCGCCACCACCGCCGGCTTCGACCACCTGAACCAGGTCACCCTGGTTGACGCCGAGGGAAAAATCTTCCGTCAGATCTATGGCGAAAGCTTCACCGCCCATGACCTCGCCGAACCGCTCAAGGCGATGATCACCGGAGCGCCGATCCCGCCGCAAACCAGCACGCTGGCGGAACTGGTCGATCGCGTCAGGATCATCTGTTCCGTGTATGACCCGCTCACCGGCAAATACCGCACCAACTATGCGTTGTATTTTCAGATCGCCGGTTTCATCAGCTTCATGTTCTTCATGCTGTGGGTTGCCTGGAGCTTCATGCACAAACGCCGCGACGAGACGATTCAATCGGGTTGATTCGAGTCAAGTCGGTACACGGCCGACTTATATATAATCAACCGCTAATAGTCGGCGTTCGTCTCCCAGTACCGACGTTACGGAATCTCCCAACGTGAGCTTGCACTTAGAGTCCATTTCAGTAGGAATCGTACCCCGCGCCGGTGGGCATTGGGATGCGACGCGAGGCGGAGGGAGTGCGGCATGGTACATCCATGCAAACGAGCGACAACGTGGCAGCGCGCCCAACGCCCACCGGCCCTTCGGGTTGAGGCCAGGATCGGCGTCTGCGGCGTTGCAGCGCTTGCCAATGGAACAACCATTGGCCGCGCACTGCGCCTTGCATCCATCCGATCCTGGTCTCAACGCGGGGCATGATTCCCACTGAAATGGACTCTACGTTGCGCGGCAACGCGCAAATCCTCTTCGAAAACATCGAGAACCTGTTCGATGGATTTTTCGGCGGCGCCGATAATCCTCTGCGCCATCTCGGCGCCCTTGGCCTGTATTTCCTCTGGATCATGGTCGCCACCGGCCTCTATCTCTACACCGTACTCGACACCAGCATTGAGGGCGTCTACAGCTCGATCGGCTGGCTCTCGCGCGAACAGTGGTATCTCGGCGGCATATTGCGCAGCCTGCACCGCTATGCCGCCGACGCCTTCGTGCTGGTGATGCTGCTGCACCTGGTTCGCGAATGGGCCTACGGCCATTACCACGGCTTCCGCCTGTATTCCTGGGTCACCGGCGTGCCGCTGATCTGGCTCGCGTACATCTCCGGCATCGGCGGCTACTGGATCACCTGGGACCGCCTGGCGCAGTTCTCCGCCATCGCCACCACCGAACTGCTCGACTGGCTGCCGATCTTCAGCGCACCGAGTGCACGCAACTTCCTCGCGCCCGATTCGATCAGCGACCGCTTTTTCACCGTGCTGGTGTTCATCCACATCGGCTTACCGCTGATGCTGATCCTCGGCCTCTGGGCCCATGTCAATCGCATCAGCCGGGTGGACTACCTGCCGTCGCGCCGCGTGATGCTGGCCACCCTGGCCAGCTTCCTGCTGCTGGCCGCAATCAAGCCGGCACTGTCCGCCGCACCCGCCAACCTGGCCCTGGTGCCGGCCGAAATCCGCCTCGACTGGTTCATGATGTTCCTCCATCCGCTGACCGACATCACTTCGCCGGCGGCGGTATGGACGCTGATCTTCGGCGCCACGATCCTGCTTTTCGCCCTGCCTTTCCTGCCCCACCCTGCTGCTGCGCCGATCGCCGTGGACGACGCCGCCAACTGCAACGGCTGCAGTCGTTGCCACGTCGATTGCCCTTACGAGGCGATCACCATGGCGCCGCATCCCTACAAGCCGAACCACCAGATCGCCATCGTCGATGCCGACCATTGCGCCGGCTGCGGCATCTGCGCCGGCGCCTGTCCGTCCTCGACGCCGTTCCGCAGCCAGGAAAGACTGGTGACCGGCATCGACATGCCGCAGCAGCCGGTGGATGTCCTGCGCCAGCAACTGGAAGCCAAGGTGGCACAGCTGAGCGGCACGACCCGGCTGGTGGTCTTTGGCTGCGACCAGGGTGCCAATGTCGGCGCGCTGGCCGCAACGGACACCGCCACGCTGAGCCTGATCTGCACCGGCATGCTGCCGCCCTCCTTCATCGAATACGC
>JANMTA010000485.1:0-5595 GCA_031389965.1 Betaproteobacteria bacterium | reverse complement strand
CCTCGGCATCGCGCACCAGATCCAGCGCCTGCCATTCGACGAAGAACTGCGTATTGACCTTGATGTTGCGCTGGTACATCGCGTGCAGCATGGCGTGACCGGTGCGATCGGCGGCGGCGCAGGAACGGCGCACCGGCTTCTCGCCGAAGTTCGACATGTGTCCGCCGAAGGGACGCTGGTAGATCTTGCCGTTGTCGAGACGGTCGAAAGGCATGCCGTAGTGCTCGAGTTCGACCACCACTTCGTTGGCCTTGCGGCACATGAACTCGATCGCGTCCTGGTCGCCGAGCCAGTCGGAGCCCTTGACGGTGTCATACATGTGCCAGTGCCAGTGGTCTTCCTCGGAATTGCCCAGGCTGGCGGCGACGCCGCCCTGCGCGGCGACCGTGTGCGAGCGCGTCGGGAAGACCTTGGTCAGCACGGCCGTCTTGTAGCCGGCTTCGGACAGCTGGATCGCGGCACGCAGGCCGGCGCCACCGGCACCGACAATGACCGCATCGAATTTGCGAACGGAATAGTGCACGGTCAGAGTCTCCAGATGATCTGTATGGCCCAGCCGGCGTAGCCGACCAGAGCGAGCAGCGTCAGCACGTGCAGGATGACGCGGACCGCCGCGGAATTGAGGTAGTCCATCCAGATGTCGCGCACGCCGACCCAAGCGTGATAACAGAGGCTGATGATGAACAGGAATGTGATGTAGCGGATGAAGCCGTTGGCCATGAAGGACTGCCAAGCCTCACGCGAAGCAGTGACTCCGCCCAGCACCGCGGCGAAAAGGATGAGCGTATAAATGGCCATCACGACCGCGGTGACGCGTTGCGCCAGCCAGTCCCTGAGGCCGTAATGAGCACCGACAACAAGACGATTCATGTCAGTAGGCTCCCAGCAGTTTGAGGCCGAAGATGAGCGTCAGCGCCAGGCTGATGATCATTACTGCCACTGCGGAGGCATGTGCCTGTTCCTTTTCGACACCCACATGAATGTCAATCAGCAGGATGCGGATGCCCATGCAGAAGTGATGCAGGAAGGCCCAAACCAGGCCGAGCAGGACCAGCTTGACCAGCAGACTTCCAGTTACCGCGCTGAACATTGCGGCGCTGTCCTGGGTCAATCCAAGCGACAGTTGCAGCAGCCAGATCAGCAGGGGCAGCATCAGGAACAGCCCGGCTCCGCTGACGCGATGCAATATCGACGCATACCCGGCCAGAGGCAGCCGGATCTGGTGAAGCGCCAAATGCTTTGGCCGCTGTTTGGTCATCTCTGGCATAAGAAAAGATCTCCGATATGATGCGCTGCACTATAAGACAATTCGTTCATGTTGAAAACAAAATCTATGTTCATTTCTAGCCAAGCTCGTTGAAGTAGCAATGCTCATTCGTTGAATACAGACCACGCCTCCACTCCACCGGTTTGTCGGCATATGAAAAACTGACACGCTCGACAGACAGCAGGGGACTGCCCTCGGCCACATTCAGCAACTCTGCACTGGCACGGTCCGCGGGCACTGCACGCAGGCGCTCTTCGGCACGGATCATGCGGACCCCGAACTGATTTTCGAAAAAACTGTAAAGAGAGCCCTGGTAATCGCGCAGCATTTCCAGGGTCACCGCGCCGAAAATTCTGCCCGGAAGATAGATCTCGTCGACCACGACCGGTTTCGCGGAAAACTTCAACAAACGACGCACGATGGTAATCGGATCACCGATATTGAGTTCCAGCATGCGTGCTACTTCCGGTCCGGCCTTGGCCCGCCAGCACTCGAGCGGCACGCTCTGTGTCTGCTCGATGCCTCCCGCCAGTGGCACCACGCGCAAAAAGCGAAAAAAGGCTCGCGGATCGTCGTGGGAGGCAACGAAGGTGCCCTTGCCCTGGCGGCGCAGCAGCAGGTTTTCCGCGGCCATTTCGTCTATCGCCTTGCGCACCGTACCCTGGCTGACGTTGAAGCGGATGGCCAGTTCGGATTCGCTGGGTATCGCCTCGCCCGGACGCCACTCGCCGGACTCCAGGCGCTGCATGAGCAGGCTTTTTATCTGGCGATACAGTGGACTGAATGTCGGCGATGATGAAGCGCTCGAAGCCTCGTTCGAAGACGTCACGTTTGAGCCCCGGGTCGGCCGTGCATTGAAGGAATTTCTCTTTGGGATAAGGGAAAATGCGGCATGGGCGGCATTTGACCATATTTTTTTTGACACGTCTACACCTTGTCTTATGTCTTATATAAGATATCATTTAGCTATTGACACAGCGCAACATAGTTCTTAAACTCCGGCGCATTGATCGTGTCGTATCATTCGCCTCCCTGGATGCACCGCAAGACGCAACCCGATCAGCCGGCCCCTTTGATGTCTTGACTAATCGATTCAACCTGATACAGGAGTTTTACAAATGGCAAAAGCCCCCGTTCGTGTTGCAGTGACCGGCGCCGCCGGCCAAATCGGATATGCTCTGGTGTTTCGCATCGCCGCAGGTGAAATGCTGGGCAAGGACCAGCCAGTCATCCTCCAGATGCTTGAACTGCCGATGGAGAAGGCCCAGGCCGCCCTCAAGGGCGTCATGATGGAACTCGACGACTGCGCCTTCCCGACGCTGGCCGGCATGGTCGGCACCGATGATCCCAAGGTGGCCTTCAAGGATGCGGACTATGCGCTGCTGGTCGGCGCCAAGCCGCGCGGCCCCGGCATGGAGCGCAAGGACCTGCTGATGGAAAACGCTAAGATTTTTATCGAGCAGGGCAAGGCCCTGAACGATGTGGCTTCGCGCAATGTCAAAGTGCTGGTAGTCGGCAACCCCGCCAACACCAACGCTTATATCGCCATGAAATCCGCTCCCAGCCTGCCGCAGAAGAACTTCACCGCGATGCTGCGCCTCGACCACAACCGCGCCATCTCGCAACTGGCGACGCGCACCGGCAAGGCTGTGTCGGATGTCGAAAAGATGATCGTCTGGGGTAACCACTCGCCCACAATGTATCCGGACGTACGCTTCTGCAGCGTCGCCGGCAAGGCCGCACCGGCAGCCATCGGCGACGATACCTGGTATCGCGAAACCTATATCCCCACCGTCGGCAAGCGTGGCGCCGCCATCATCGCCGCACGCGGCGCTTCGTCGGCCGCTTCGGCCGCCAATGCCGCCATCGACCACATGCGCGACTGGGCGCTGGGCACCCAGGGCAAGTGGGTCACCATGGGCATTCCGTCCGATGGCAGCTACGGCATCCCCAAGGACATCATCTACGGCGTCCCCGTCACCTGTGACGGCGGCGAGTACAAGCGCGTCGAAGGTCTGGCCATCGACGACTACTCGCGCACGATGATGGACAAGACCCTGGCCGAGGTGCAGGAAGAGCAAGCCGGCGTCGCCAGCCTCCTCGGCTGATGACGGACGACGGGATGAAGCGGACCAGACCAAGGCTGCCCGAGGTTACCCCGAGGTTACCCCGAGGTTACCCTGAGTGAGCCCGCCGCTTCATCCTGCCGTTGTCCTCTACCCGAGCGCCAAGCCCTTTCCGGCGCTCGCCGCCTGCGAGCACTTCGCCGGTTCTGAAAAAACCATCCGCAAGGCCCTGCAACTGCAGTCGGAACTGCAGGTCGACGAGCGTCCGCTGTTCGACGTCACGGCCGATTGCGAAGATGGCGCGCCGTCCGGCCGCGAAGCCGAACACGCGGCAATGATCGCCGACCTGCTGCTCGATCCGGTCAATCGCTACGGTCGACTCGGTGCCCGCATCCATGACGTGACGCACCCGCACTGGCGCGAAGACCTGCAGATCATCGTCGGTCGCGCCGGCAAGCGGGTCGCCTACATCGTGTTGCCCAAGGTCGCCAGTGCCGACGACGCGCTGACCCAGATCGTCGCCCTCGACCAAGTTCGTGCCCGGCACAAGATCGAGCGCGAAATTCCGGTGCATGTGCTGATCGAAACACCGGGTGCGCTGCATGAAGTCTGGCAAATCGCCGCCCTGCCGCATGTCGAATCCATCGACTTCGGCCTGATGGATTTCGTCAGCGCCCATCACGGTGCGATTCCCGGCAGCGCAATGCGTTCGCCGGGCCAGTTTTCCCATCCGCTGATTGCGCGCGCCAAGTGCGATATCGCCGCTGCCGCACTGGGCAATGGCGTCGTACCGGCGCATAACGTCACCATGGAACTCAATGATCCGGACGTGGTGCGCGAGGACGCGCGCCGCGCGCGCCAAGAGTTCGGCTTTCTACGCATGTGGAGCATTCATCCACGCCAGATCCAGCCCATCGTCGAAGCCATGCGCCCCGATTTTGCCGAAGTCACCGAAGCCGCCGGCATCCTGCGCGCCGCGCAGAATGCCGACTGGGGGCCGATTGCCTGGGAAGGCAAACTGCACGACCGTGCCTCCTACCGCTACTACTGGGAGTTGCTGCGGCGCGCCCATGCCACCGGCGCTCCCCTGCCGGCAGAAGCCCGGCATCGATTCTTTCACCCCGCCACACCAGACCCACAACACGTTTCCCACTGATTCCAACGAGAGGACGTCATCATGCTTGTAGCTTATCGCCAACACGTCGCCGAACGCGCCAGCCTTGGTATTCCCCCGCTGCCGCTGACCAAGCAGCAGACCGAAGAACTGGTCGCGCTGCTGAAGAATCCGCCCAAGGGGGAAGAAGCTTTCCTGGTGGACCTGATTACCCATCGCATTCCTGCGGGCGTAGATGATGCGGCCAAGGTCAAGGCCGAATTTCTCGCCCGCGTGGCCAAAGGCGAGGAAACCTGCGCGCTGATCTCCCGCGAGAAGGCCACCGAACTGCTCGGCACCATGGTCGGCGGCTACAACGTCAAGCCGCTGATCGACGTGCTCGATGATGCCGTGGTCGGCGCCGTCGCCGCCAAGGCGCTCAAATCGACACTGCTGATGTTCGACTTCTTCCACGACGTCGCGGAGAAAGCCAAGGCCGCGAATGGGGCAAACTCGGCCAACGCCAAGTCCGTGATGCAGTCCTGGGCCGATGCCGAATGGTTCACCCAGCGCCCCGACGTGCCGAAGAAGATTTCGGTCACCGTGTTCAAGGTCACCGGCGAAACCAATACCGACGACCTCTCGCCCGCGCCCGACGCCTGGAGCCGCCCGGACATCCCGCTGCACGCGCTGGCCATGCTGAAGAACGCCCGCGACGGCATCACGCCCGAGAAACCCGGCGAGCGCGGACCCATGAAGCTGATCGAGGAACTGAAGAAGAAGGGCCATGCGGTCGCCTACGTCGGCGACGTGGTCGGCACCGGGTCCAGCCGCAAGTCGGCCACCAACTCCGTGCTGTGGTGGACCGGCGACGACATTCCCTTCGTCCCCAACAAGCGTTTTGGCGGCTTCTGCCTGGGCAACAAGATCGCCCCGATCTTCTTCAACACCCAGGAAGACGCCGGCGCCTTTCCTATCGAGTGCGACGTGGCGCAGATGAATATGGGCGATGTGATCGACATCTATCCCTTTGACAAGAAGATCGAGAAAAACGGCGCGAATGGACCACAACTCATATCGACGTTCGACTACAAGTCGGAAGTACTGCTCGACGAAGTGCGCGCCGGCGGCCGCATCAACCTGATCATCGGCCGCGCGCTCACCGCCAG
>JANMTA010000460.1:0-2065 GCA_031389965.1 Betaproteobacteria bacterium | reverse complement strand
CGTGCGTCGGGGCGCCCCTCGAGCCGGTCCACCACGATGTCGACGGTGTGCTTGTGGGTCTTGGCCAGTTTGGGCAGGCTGTCGATGTCATGCACCGCGCCATCCACCCGCAGCCGCACGAAGCCCTGCGCGCGCAGTTCGGCGAACAGGTCGAGTTGCTCGCCCTTGCGGTTGGCCACCACCGGGGCGAGGATCATCAGCTTCGTGTCCTCGGGCAGAGCGAGGACGTGGTCGACCATCTGCGACACGCTGTTGGCCGCAAGCGCAAGGTCGTGGTCGGGGCAGTGCGGCGTGCCGGCCCGGGCGTAGAGCAGGCGCAGGTAGTCATGGATTTCGGTGACGGTGCCGACGGTGGAGCGCGGGTTGTGGCTGGTGGCCTTCTGCTCGATCGAGATCGCCGGCGAAAGACCCTCGATCAGGTCCACATCGGGCTTTTCCATGAGTTGCAGGAATTGCCGGGCGTAGGCCGAGAGCGATTCGACGTAGCGGCGCTGGCCTTCGGCATACAGGGTGTCGAATGCCAGCGAACTCTTGCCTGAGCCGGACAGGCCGGTGATCACCGTCAGGCGGTTGCGCGGCAGGTCAAGGTTGATGTTTTTGAGGTTGTGCGTTCGCGCGCCGCGAATCTTGATGAATTCCATGATGCATGCTGCGATGTTGGGGGAACCGGAGAATATACCCCGCCGGGGATTCGATAGCCACCGTGCACAAACCCCTGCCGCGGCAAGGGCCGCCGTACCGCCAGCGCCGACTTTCTGGCGAGCCCACTGTGCGACGGTGCGCGTCGCTCGACAGGTGAGCCGGAACCCGGGGCTCTGACGCGCGCTGCGTTGCGCGCAGTCCATACGAAGCGGCGGGCCGACAACACGCCGGCTGGCGGCGCAGCGGCCGCGGCCCGTCCGTTTGAGCTTCGATCAGGTATCAGTCGCTACGGCAGTCTGGCAAGAATCCCGTTCATCTCGTCCCGGTCGAAGGCGCGCAGGGTTTGGGTGCGAACATTGCCCGCCGCGCCGATGGCCAGTGCGAAGGCCGTTGCCGACGCATCGTCTGGCGCTTCGATGACGGCAACCAGATCATAGTTCCCCAGCGTCCAGTAGATCTGCGTCATTTCGGCACCGAACTTCTTGGCGGCCGCCTTGATGGCATCGGCGCGTTTCGTGCTGTCCTTGACAGTGCGAATCCCTTGATCGGTGAAGTTGGATAGTGCGATGTATGTCGCCATGCTTGTTCTCCTTTTTCGCTCGGGAGCCTCGCACATCGGATCGACCAGCGGCGGCTCCTTCGCGCTGGCCGATCTGTCGGTTGAGCCGTGGCGCTTGTTCTGCACCCATGGCGCCAGTCAATCCGGCACATACGGAGAAGTTATGCCATACGGGTTGAAGTGTCAAGCTGCAGTGCAGCAACCCGGCGACCGCAGGCAGACGGTGCGGACTGCCGCGCCGTCTGCGCTCAGCGGTAGACCAGCCTGTGCGCTTGGTCCGTGCCCGGGGGCGCGTCGTCCAGGGCTTCGAGACGCGTGCCTTGCGGCAGCGTGATGGAGCGCGCGACCGGGCCGGTGATCAGGATCTCGTCTTCCTGCGCGCGGTCCTCGCCCAGCTTGCAGGCGGCATTGACCTCGGCGCCGTAGATGTCGTCGTCGCCAATGCGCAGCACGTCGCCGTAGCCGATGCCGATACCCAGCAGTACCTTGTCCTCGGGCTTCTGCGTCAGGTTGTAGCGCTGGCAGCAGTGCTGCATTGCGATCGCGCTGCGCACCGCGTCGTCGGGCCGGCGATAGATGATCATCAGGCTGTCGCCCTCGGTTTTCAGCAGCACGCCGTTGCCATACTGGATCACCGGCACCAGCAGCCGGTGCGAGGCGTAGATGGTTTGCAGGAAATGGATGATGCCGAACTCGGCGACGCGGCGCGAGAAGCCCGACAGGTCGGTGTAGAGCACCGCCCAGCGCTCGCCGAACAGGTTCCAGATGCGCTCGTCGATGCGTTCGCGATTCGAGCCGGGCTGCAAGCGCTCCTCGATCAGCAGTTCAAGCCGGTCGGTCGAGGCACGGGAGATGATCTGTCGC
>JANMTA010000475.1:0-1702 GCA_031389965.1 Betaproteobacteria bacterium | reverse complement strand
CACGTCGCCAAGCTGATCGCCGACGGCCGCATGGACGCCGACATCGTCGATGCCGAAGGCGAGCATTCGGTGTTGTCGGTTCTGCAAGGCGCCGCATTGGCCGGCGGGCGGACCTATACCGCGACCTGCGGCCCCGGCCTGGCCTTCATGTTCGAACCCTATTTCCGCACCTCCGGCATGCGCCTGCCGATTGTCATGACCATCGTCACGCGCGACGGCATCACGCCGCAATCGGTGTGGGGCGGCCATCAGGACGCGATGACGGTGCGCGAGGTGGGCTGGGTCCAGGTGTATTGCGAGACCGTACAGGAAGTGCTCGACACCACCATCATGGCCTTCAAGATTGCCGAGCACCACGACGTGATGCTGCCGGTGAATGTTTGCCTCGACGGCAACTATCTTTCCTACGGCACCTCGCGTGTCGAACTGCCCGACCAGGCCGAAGTCGATGCCTTCATGGGCGTCAAGGATGTGAACTGGCATGTGGCGCTCGACCCGCATCGGCCGATGGCCGTCGATCCGCTGACCGGCGGCTCGAGTGGCAAGGGACCATCGACCTTCGTCCGCTATCGCAAGGGTCAGTGCCGCGGCATGCAGAATTCCTTGCGCGTGATCGAGGAGGTGCATGCGGAATGGGCGCAGCGTTTCGGCCGCAGTTTCGCGCCGCTGGTCGAGGAATACCGGCTGGAAGGCGCCGATTACGCGATCATGACCCTGGGCAGCATGACCGGTGCGGCCAAGGATGCGATCGACGAGGCGCGCGATGCCGGCAAGAACGTCGGTCTGATCAAGATCAAGACCTTCAGCCCCTTCCCGATCAATGCGCTGAAGAAGTCGTTCGACAAGATACAGGCGCTGGGCGTGGTCGATCGTTCCGTCGGCTTCCGCTGGAATTGCGGGCCGATGTATCAGGAGACCATGGGCGTGCTCTACCGCCTCGGCCGGCACATTCCGTCGATGAGTTTCATCGGCGGCCTGGCCGGCGCCGACATCACGATCGGGCATTTCCATCGCGTCATTGAAGCCACCGAAAAACTGCTCAGCAGCCCCGCGCCGACCGAGCCGGTCTGGCTCAACGAGAAGGATTGAGAGAGAAGCGGCCATGGAACAGACAAAATACCTGGTGGTCGGCAGCAGCCACGCCGCGCTCGAAGCCGTGACGGCGATCCGCATGCACGACCCCGAGGGCAGCCTGACGCTGCTGACGCGCGACCCGCATCTACCTTACTCGCCGACCGTTCTGCCCTACGTCGTTTCCGGCCGCTCGGCGCCCGACGCAATCTTTCTGCGCGACGAGAAGTTCTTTGCCGACCACCACGTCCAGTTGAAGCGCGGCACGGCGCTGAAGGCGCTGCACGTCGAGCGCAATGCGGCCGAACTCGCCGACGGTAGCGAGATCGCCTACGAGAAGATCCTGCTCGCCACCGGTGCTGCCCCTGCCATTCCGCCGATTCCCGGCCTCGACCAGGTGTCCTACCATGTGCTGCGCACGCTGGACGATGCGACGAAACTCAATGCCGCGATCAAGAATTCAAAGCAGGCCGTGGTATTGGGCGCCGGGCTGGTCGGCATGCACGCGGCAGAGAACCTGGTCAAGGCCGGTGCCTCGGTCACCATCGTGGAAATGGCCAAGCAGCTGACCGACGGCTATTTCGATGCAACGGCCGCCCGGTTGATCGAAAAGGCCTTCACCGACAACGGC